>RPPU01000491.1 GCA_003819975.1 Desulfobacteraceae bacterium | reverse complement strand
TTCTCAACCCTATATGGTGGCGCTCATGACCCAGGAGTTGGAACTGACCGGCAAGGAACGCACCCTGGAGATCGGAACCGGCAGCGGTTATCAAACCGCGGTTTTGGCCGAGCTTTCGAAATTGGTTTGCACGGTGGAACGGATTGTGCCTTTGATTGAAAAAGCAAAAGCCTTGCTGGTCGGATTGGGGTATACTAATATTTTTTTTAAAACCGATGACGGGACTGTGGGTTGGCCGGATTTCGCGCCGTATCAGGCGATCATGGTCACAGCCGGAGCGCCGCGCATGCCTGAACCGTTGCTGACGCAATTGACTGAAGGCGGCCGCATGATTATTCCGATCGGCGATCGTTTCAGTCAGGAGCTGATCAAAATCACCAAGACCAAAGACGGGTATAAAGAAGAAAATCTGGGCGGGTGCCGGTTTGTGGATTTGGTGGGGCGGCACGGATGGAAAGAGCGTGAAATGTGAGAAGTGAAAAAGCAAACGAAAAACCGGCAATTGATAACTGATTGTTATGAAGTTGTTTAGTTGGCGGGTTACGAGTTGCGGGTTATTAGGAAAGCGTGAAATGTGAAAAGTGAAACGGTAAACGAAAAAATCAACTGAATGTTATGAAGTTGTTCGGCTTTCAAGTTGATGAGTTACGGGTTATTTGGAAAGCGTGAAATGTGAATCGGCAAAGGTCAAACGTGAATTGCCCAACTTAAATTTTAAAGAAGCTGGAGACTGATGACCGGCAACTGATAGCTATTTTCAACCGGCAAGCATTTGTTTTCCATTAAAATGAATTAAAAAACTTTGTGACTTCGTGCCTTTGTGTGATAAATCCTATGTCCGATACAGTAATTCGAAAAAAGAATACAAATTTAGCCTTGCCTTTGTCTTTGCTTAAAGGCATCGGGCCCAAGCGGGCCGCTTTTTTCGCTCAAAAAGGACTCTACACCATCCTGGATCTTCTGCTTTTTACGCCTATTCGCTATGAAGACCGCACCCGGATCGTTTCTTTGGCTCAAGCCGTTGAAGGGGCCGGTTCGCTTGTCCGCGGTCAGGTTATTTCCGGGCGGGAATCCTTCTTTCCCCGGACCCGCAAGAGATTGTTTCGTATTCTCCTCAAAGACGGCAACCAAAATCTGGAACTCTTGTGGTTTCAATATAAAAAGCAGCATTTGGAACAATATGTGCAAAAAGGATTGAATTTGCTGGTGTACGGCACTGTCCGGCAGAACCGCGGTTCTTGGCAGATGATTCATCCCGATATCGTGAGCGCGGGAGAAGAGGATACACCTTTGGGATTCTTTCCGGTCTATTCCCACATCCCCGGTATTTCCGTCCAGGTTTTGCGCAAGATTATGCGCCAGGCCCTGGAACAATATCAGCACGAATTAGTCGATCCCTTGCCGGCCGAGCTGGTTCAAAAACTGGAATTGCCCGGTTTGAATGCGACCACGCAATGCCTGCATTTTCCGGATCACTCTTTCAGCATAGATGATTTGAATCAATTCAGGACTCCGTATCACCGGCGTTTGATCTTCGAACGATTTTTTTGGGTTATGTTGACTCTGGCTTTCCGTAAAATAAACCGGCAAAAACAGGGCGGCCGGGTTTTTCAGATTCCAACCGAAGCCTTATCCGGTTTGGAAAAACAGCTGCCGTTCAAGTTGACCGCGGATCAGATCAAAGTGATCGAAGAGATTATGGCTGATCTCAAGAGTACCAGGCCTATGAACCGGTTGGTCTTAGGCGATGTGGGCTGCGGCAAGACCGTGGTGGCGGCAGCGGCCGCACACCTGGCAATTCGCAATCATGTTCAGACCGCCTTGATGGCGCCGACCCAGATTCTGGCTCAACAGCATTTCGAATATTTTTCCGGGCTTAACAGCGAGTTGGGTTTTAAGCCGGTACTTTTGACAAGTCAGTTAAAAAAAGCGGAAAGGGATGAGCTTTACGAGCAGATCAAGCAAGGAGCCTTTAACCTGATTATCGGCACCCATGCCCTGATCCAGAAAGGTCTCTCTTTTTTGGAATTGGGTTTGGTGATCATTGACGAACAACATCGTTTCGGCGTGCGGGCCAGGGCGTTGTTGGACCGCAAAGGCCAAAACCCGCATATCCTGGTCATGAGCGCCACGCCCATTCCGCGCACATTGGCCATGACGGTTTACGGCGACCTCGATATCTCCATGATCCGCGAATTCCCGGCGGGCCGGACACGCCGAACAACCTGCCTGGCGCTAGCCAAGGATAAAGTAACCGTATTTGAAAAATTAAAAGAGAAGCTCTCAGCCGGTCAACAGGCGTTTGTGATTTGTCCCATGATCGAACAATCCGAAGAATCGGATCTCAAGAATGTGACGGAGATGGAAGTAAAATTAAAAAAATTGCTTTCTCCGCCCTATCGCATCGGTCTGGTGCACGGCCAATTGGAAGCAGAGGAGCGCGAAAACGCCATGGCCCAATTTCGTCAGGGTAAGCTTGATCTTTTGACTGCCACCACGGTAATCGAAGTCGGCATTCATGTGCCCAATGCCACAATCATGATCATTGAGCAGGCAGAACGTTTCGGCCTGGCTCAATTGCACCAGTTGCGGGGCCGGATCGGTCGTGGCCAGAAAGAGGGGATCTGTTTTCTAATGGCTTCCGCCAAATTAACGGATAAAGCCCGGGAGCGATTGCAAGTTCTGACTGAAACCGAGGATGGTTTTGTTATCGCCCAGAAGGATCTGGAACTGCGCGGCCAGGGTGAATTGATCGGCATGCAACAGGCTGGAATCGGCGAATTGGATCTGAATGAAATTTTACAGGAATCCGGTTTGCTTGAAAAAGCAAAGCAGGAAACCGAGGATTTGGTGCAAGCCGACCCGGACTTATCGCAACCGGAGCATGCGGCACTCCGGGAATATGTGGAATCCATACTCATGCGGCCGTTGGATTAAGAAGCAAAGTATACCAATTTACGGGAAAAGGGTTGAGCCCGGAGATAAGAAAAACATGAAAAATTTTGTTCATTCCATTATCCGGACCCGTTTACCATGATCCTGATTCCGTGATTGGGATGTATATCACTCAATTAAACGTTTTCGGGTTTCAAAGGGTGAGATATAGCCGAATTCAGGTTAATTGCCCGCAGAATATTAAATTTTTAAAATAAACGAAGTTTTTTTGAATCCCGCAATTCTCGTTAAAAGGATCGAAATTACCATTATTTTTGTAATTTTTCGTTTTCTGCATTAAGATTCGGTTTATTTTAAACTTTGTACGATGACAACGCTAAGTTCTTATCACCGTTGACTTGCTTATTCCGTTATCATACTTAACTTTCACCGGATAAACATCGAATTGCGGATCTATGGGGAACTTTGACCATGTGGGGATAGTAGGGGTTATTAGGAATTCGCTCACTGTTCCGTTTCTACTTCTTCTCAAACAGGTTATATAAGGTATGGTAAAGAAAATAAAGAAAGGGCTCCTGTCCGCCCATAAATCAATTGCGCGGATTTATAAGCCGATTTTTCAGCCGGTTGTTGAGCCTGGAGTTTGTAATCCCCTGCGGAGAGTTCCTAAATCCGGGTTGGGCTTAAATATCATGAGCTTTAATATTCGACGCGGGACGGCGAGAGACGGCAAAAATCATTGGATATTTCGTCGTAACCGGGTGTGCGAACTTCTGAATCATTATCGCCCGGATGTTATAGGTCTACAGGAAGCGTTGGACTTTCAAATATCGGAAATCCGCACCATGCTTCCCGGATATGAGAAGATTGGCAGTGGCAGCTTGGGCGGCAAAAAAGGGTTGCACAATGCTATTTTTTATGATGCCGAACGGTTTCTCCCTTTGGAGGAGGGTACTTTCTGGTTTTCAGATAAACCCGATATTCCGAGATCAAAGGGGTGGGGGAACATCCTCCCGCGAACATGTACCTGGGTGCGCCTG
>RPPU01000490.1 GCA_003819975.1 Desulfobacteraceae bacterium | reverse complement strand
CCAAAAAAACCCGGGCTGACCCACAGGCCGTGACCGGCCTGGCCTTCACTCTCCGGGAAAAGTTGTTCCATCCAGCGGGCTACGCCGTAAAGGGCCGTGGCATTGGTGGCTACCACTTCAATCTTCTTGCCTTTTTGCCAGGCCGCATAACGCACGGCCGCGTGCACCAGGGCCGGATTATGCCAGAATTCGTCGCTTAAAGTGACTTGCCGCATATGGCGAAAACCGGCTGTGAATTCCGCGATGTCAATTTTAGCCATGGCCAGACCGAAAAGACCGACATCGGTCAGGATCGAAAAACGGCCGCCGATATTTTCCGGCACAATCAAAGTACGATATTCTTTTTGAACGGCCAGGCTCTTTAAAGCCCCTTTGGACCGGTCGGTCGTCACCAGGATCAGGTCTTTGGTTTTTTTCCCGAAATTCCTCTCTACTAATTGCGCAACGATCCGGAAGGCCACCGCGGTTTCCAGGGTGGTTCCCGATTTGGAGATGACGTTCAACCCGATCCGCTTGCGGGCCAGCATATCCAAAGTGTCCCGAAAATAATCCGGGTCCGTGTTCTGGCCCAAAAAATAGATCTCCGGGGCTCCGCCCCGATCTTCGCGGCTCAGTTGATTGAAATATTGATGGGTCAAGGCTTTGAAGGTGGCTTCAAGTCCCAGATAAGAACCGCCGATTCCCAGGGAAACAAAAACATCGATCCGGTCTGTTAATTCCTGAGCCATGTTTTTTAATTCCGCCAGATGCTCCGGAGAAATTTGCTCCGGTAAATCCCGCCACCCCGTCATGGCGATTGATCCGTCCCGAACATCGCCTTCATCATTCAGAAGCATTTGATGAGCTTTCAAAAC
Organism: Desulfobacteraceae bacterium; assembly: GCA_003819975.1. Next base: position 3,089 of record RPPU01000490.1, on the reverse strand, counting down.
CCGCGGGATCAGGACCTCGATATCCGCCCGGGAAAGATGCGTCGGTTCCGGTGAATCGAACAGATAGGTGACGTCCAATACCAGGCGATTCTGTTCTTTAAAAACATCGGAATGAAAGTCGTTGTTTGGCTCCTGGCTCCTCTGCTTCTGCAGCGCAATGGTCTTATTCTCGGGAATATCGATCAATTCAAGAACTCGTTTCATGGGATTTCCCTTTTACTCGGAAAAAAACGTGGCGACAACGATTAAAAAGAATTCATCCATCATTTGCCGATCTTGGCAATGTAAGTTGGCCGACTTTATCAGTCCTGCAACCGTGAACCCCGGATGACAGCTTCAAGTCATCCGTCTCCCTGGAACCTTGAACCTAGTCGCTCACCCAAGGGCTCACATGTACGCCCGTACCTTGTCCATAAACAACTGTTTAATAGCCTGCAGGCGCTGCTCGGTGCGCGCTTCAAAACGCAGCACCAGCACCGGCTGGGTATTGGAGGCCCGCACCAGACCCCAACCGTCGTCAAAAACCACCCGGGCTCCGTCGATATCGATGACCTCGTAATCTTTCTTGAAATCCGCCACCAGATCGGCGACCACCTGAAACTTTTTTTCATCGGGACAATCCATGCGGATTTCAGGCGTGTTGACCAGCACCGGCACATCGGCCAAAAATTCGTGGAGTTCCTGTTCGGTGTGGGTCATGATTTCGATCAATCGCGCGCCGGCATAGATGGCGTCATCATAACCGAAATAACGGTCGGCAAAAAAAAGATGCCCGCTCATTTCACCGCCCAAAACCGCCTGTTCCTCTTTCATCTTGCCTTTGATCAGCGAATGACCGGCTTTCCACATAATGGCCCGGCCCCCGTGTTTACGGATATCGTCAAAAAGGACCTGCGAACATTTGACTTCCCCCACTATGGCCGCGCCCGGATGTTCTTTTAAAATGGCCCGGCTAAAGATCAGCAGCAATAGATCGCCCCAGATAATGCGGCCCGTACGGTCCACCACGCCGATACGGTCGGCGTCGCCGTCCAGGCCGATCCCGAAATCCGCTTGGGTTTCCGCCACCCGCTTGATCAAGGCTTCCAGGTTTTTCAAGACGGTCGGATCAGGATGATGATTGGGAAATCGGCCGTCCGGTTCACAGAAAAGTTTTTCAACTTCCACGCCCATGTTCTCATAAACTTGGGGAGCAGCCAGGCCGCCCACCCCGTTTCCGGCATCCACAACCACCTTGCGCTTGATTGACGCTTTGGGCAGTTTTGTTTTCAGATATTCGATATAGGGCTTGATCACATCCGTCTCCCGGACCGATCCCCGGCCGGTTGTGAACGCTCCCGATTCGGCAATGGTCCGGAGTTTTTGTATTTCATCGCCGTAAATCGTGGTCTTGTGCAGGCAAACTTTAAACCCATTGTGATCCGGTGGATTGTGACTGCCCGTGATCTGTACGCCCCCATCCAGATTGAGTTCAAAAAGCGAAAAATACAGCAGGGGGGTCGGCACCATGCCGACCTTGATGACTTCCAACCCGCAGGAGACGAGGGCCTTTTCCAAAGTTGCATAAAGCATGGGCGAACTAAGCCGACAATCATGACCTAAAGAAACTTTTGAGATACCGTGTTGATGATAATAAGTTCCGAAAGCGCGTCCCAATTGATAAGCCGTGTCCTCATTCAATTCATCGGGGACCCGGCCGCGAATATCATACTCTCTGAAAATGCTGGGGTTCACAATTTATCCTCCTTTCCGATCTTCTCTATCTGTTCGATGATTTTACGGATTTCCTGGGTCCGGTCCAAGTCCATGACCAATAAACTCTCCGGAGTATCCACAATCAGGCAATGCTCGAGGCCTAAGCAGGCGACCAGACGATCGCTTTGGTTGGCGATATAATTGTTACGGCTGTCGATCACCACCACCTGGCCTTCCAGCAGGTTCCGGTGCGCGTCGTATTGCGAAGCTTTTAAGGCATAAAGCGACGCCCAGGAACCCACATCGCTCCAACCGCAATCGCAAGGCAACACAAAAACAGGCAAATTCGTGCGTTCCATGACGCCATAATCGAATGAAATAGAAGGAATTTTCTGATAGAATTCCATCAAGGTTTTTTCGAATGCGCCGGATCCAATGGAAGCGACCAACTTCTTAAGTTCTTTAAATAAAGCAGGCAGGCAATCTTCCATGGCGTTTAAGATCGTAGCGGGAGTGGCGATAAAGATGCCGGCATTCCAAAAAAAATCGGGAGAACGGATATATTCCTGCGCCCGGGGCAGATCCGGTTTTTCGATAAACCGTTTGACCTGGAAAATCTCCCTGCCCGGACTGTTATGATATTCATCCGTTTTTTGAATATAACCATAACCGACTGCGGGCCAAGTCGGCACAATGCCCAGGGTCACGATGGCGCCGGTAGCCGCCGCCTCCGCTGCTCTTTTCAAGCTCTCTAAAAAAACGGCCGGCCGGGCTATGAAATGGTCGGCCGGTAAAAAAGCGAGCGGATCTTCCCATTTTAATACGGAAGCATACACCGCGGCCAGACCGATACAAGGCGCGGTATTCCGGCTGCGCGGTTCGGCCAATAGATGAACTTTACGCTCCGGCAGCAATTTTTGCGCTTCAGCCAAATGCTCCCGGCCTAATACGACCAGAATGTCTTCATCGCCGGCCAGCGGCTTGACCCGTTCAATGGTTTCAAGCAACATGGGCTGCGGCCCGCTGATGTTCAAGAATTGTTTGGGGCGTTTTTTCCGGCTGGCGGGCCAAAAACGAATTCCCGCTCCCCCGGCCATGATGACAATGCGCATACCTTGCTCCGATCCGGTTTCCGGCTAACGATGCAAATTCAGATGAATTTTTTGACTCTAATTCCCATAAACGATCGCAAACGATGGAAAGAACCTAAAAATTGAAACATATCTTCAAACCATCGTTGTCATTGTCGTAATCGCAGTCGTAATCGTTCTTGAAATCGATCAATTTTTTTATAAATTAGTCTATTGACTTACCATTGTACGGATTTATTCCGGCGCTTTGGCCGGAATTCATGTTTTATTGATCCTGGATTTTCAGGATCAATAAAACATATT
>RPPU01000489.1 GCA_003819975.1 Desulfobacteraceae bacterium | reverse complement strand
TCTGGGTTATGCAAAGTTATTTCGGCTCCATCTCCAAAACCTATGAGGAATCGGCCGCCTTGGAAGGCTGCAACCGATTTCAGGTTTTGTGGCATATTTATTTGCCCATGGCCCGGCCCGGCATCATGGCCACCGCGATCCTCTCCTTTCTGATCGCCTGGGACGAGTTCTTCCTCTCCCTGATTTTCACCTCCACCCTCCAAGCCAAAACCATATCCGTGGCCATTGCCGAATTCAGCGGCAAGCATTACGTAGATTACGCCATGATCGCCACCGGCGGCATCATCGCTTCCATCCCGCCGATCCTGATCACGCTCTTTTTCCAGAAATACATTGTCATGGGCATGACCTCGGGCGGCATCAAGGAATAATAGGGACTCAGGTGAATAGACTATGGGCTTTTCGGCTATAGGAAAAAATGGATATGAACCTAAAAATGGACAAAATGAAACCGGCTGTCGACAAGAACGTATTGCTGCTCCTGGCCGGACTTATGTGGTTCGGTGTCGGCATCATGCTTTTAATCATGGCCGTTTCCTGGTTGAATCTGTTTCGAATTCGGGGCTCCTGGATCTTGGCCGGAACCGGCGTGCTGATCGCCTTGGGCGTGCATCATTTCGGCTTCCTGAAAATAGTGGATAAAAACCTGGATCGCCTGCTGCCCATGCAGGGTAAGAAATGTGTTTTTGCTTTTATTACCTGGAAAAGTTATATCCTCATCGCGGTCATGATCGCTCTGGGATTATTACTGCGTCATTCGCCGATCCCGAAACCCTATCTGGCCGTATTGTATATCGGCATTGGTCTGGCCATGATTCTTTCAAGCATTCGCTATTTGAGAATCCTTTTGACTCAACGTAATAAGTAAACAGTTTTCATCATTAAGACCCTTTTCCCAAACTTAGGTTTTCCTCCCCTCCCATTTTTATTGCATTATTTTCATTTACCGCCTATATTCACAAACCCTGCCGGCCCGTATCATTCCGGCAGGATGGATTTTATCGAAAAGAATTTTACGAAAAGGGATGCCGCTTGGAAGCTTTATTTGTCTCGACTTTGATCGTAGCGATCGCGGAGATGGGCGATAAAACTCAACTTTTATCTTTTGTCCTGGCCGCTAAATTCAAACAGAAAACACCCATTATTTTAGGAATCCTGGCGGCGACCCTGGCCAATCATTTTCTGGCCGGTTATGTCGGCGCCTGGCTGGCCCGCTTGATATCGCCGACGGCCATGCAATGGATGGTCGCGGTCTCTTTTATCGTTTTCGGCTTCTGGGCGCTCATCCCTGATAAATTCGATGAAAACAAAAAACTCCGCAATGCCGGCGTATTTACAACCACCCTGATCGCCTTTTTTCTGGTGGAAATGGGCGACAAAACCCAATTGGCCACGATCGCCTTGGCCGCGCGCTATGACTCCTTGGTCGCCGTGGTCATAGGCACAACCCTGGGCATGATGATCGCCAATGTGCCGGCCGTCTGGATCGGCGAGGTTTTGGCCCATCGCATCAACATGAAGATCATGCGCTGGATCGCGGCCGGCTTGTTCTTCCTGCTCGGTATTTTAGCTTTATGTGCCGGCGGTCAGAAATTTTTATAAGCCCAATCGTTTTGCGATTGCTTGCCCATGTCGTATTTTTTGCACCGGCGCCAACTTTAGTAGAAAGATTTTTTTACCGTAGACTTCCGCAGAGGGCCGCAGACGAAAAAAGACATTTTTTTCAGCTATACGAAAAAGATAATCAAAAAGGCTCCACTCATAGCCAGAACAATCCCCAGAATCCGTTGAGAGTTCAAAGGTTCGCGCAAAAACAAGGCCGCCAAAACAAAGATGAAAATATTGGAGGTTTGATTCAAAGCCGCCACAATCGAGGCCTGGGCGAATTTCATCCCGGCCACCCAGGCAATGACCGAAACATAACCGCCCAGGAAAGACCCGATAATCGTGTATTTCCATTTCGGGCCGTTATGCAACGATCGTAAGACGTTTTTACGCTGGGGATGAAAAGCCCAAATCGCCAGCAAAGCGACCAGGCCGCCCAAAAGCCGGATCTCGATGGCCCACATCAGAGGCACATAACAAAGCATGGGTTTGATCGCGACAATACTGCTCGCCACCGTGATCATGGCTAAAACGCCGTACAGAATACCCAACAACAGTTCTTTGCGGGTCAAGTTGGCTCGGCCCTTGCGGGAAGCAGCGGTCAAAACAGCGGATAAAATCATGACCGCCCCGACCATCTGCCAAACACTCAAGCGTTCGTCAATCCAACAAAAACAAAGAAAAATCACAAAAGGGCTGTACAGGCAATCCACGATCGCCGATAACCCGGCCCCCAGGATATTCAAACTTTTGAAAAACAGGGTGTCGGATATACCGATTCCGACGATACCGCTGCCGATCAGAATACAATAGTCCTTAAAGGTCGCCCCCGCATAATGCATTTGACGCATGATGATCATGGTAAAAAAAACAAAAACGATGCCCAGCACAATTTTAAAAAGATTCAGACCAATGGGATGGACCTGTTCTCCGCTTTTTTTAAAACAGATTACGGCTGCCGCCCAGATCATGGCTGTGACCAACGCTAAAATTTCGCCTTTATAAGGGATTACTTCAATGTTCATGCTTAAAAATTCTCGATTCTGAATTGGAATGAACTAGCGCCGGTAATGGATCGTGAAAGGTAAAAGGTGAAACGGCAAACGTAAAGCCTATGAGTGATTGAATGGCCTTTTTACGTTCTTACGTTCTTACGTTCTTACGTTCTCACGTTCTTACGTTCTTACGTTCTTACGTTCTTACGTTCTTACGTTTCCGGTTTCACGCTTATAAAACCTGCAACCCGTAATCCGCCAACCGGACAACCCCATAAACTCTTTTCGTTTCACATTTGCCGTTTCACCTTTCACGCTTATTCATTGCCTTTGGAACGACTTTCCCAAAGCAGCCGGAGCGGATGCGCTTAAAAAACGCAGCAAACGATTCGCTTTGAGGGTTCCCGGTTGGACGGGTTGATTGGCGTTTTTTTGCATAAAATAAATCAACGCCAGAGTGAAAATCATTAACGGAAAAGGCGCCACCTGAAAAACCTGAGCCGGAATACCCGGCAACCAACCCTGAAATTGAATGCCCATGACTTGTAAAAAAGCAAAGAAGTAGGAACCCAGAGCCACTTTAATCGGATTCCAGCCGCCGAAAATCACGATCGCCAAGGCGATCCAGCCGGTCCCTTCCGCGCCCTGCGGATGACCCCAGCCCGGCTTAATGCCCAGGGAAAAACTCGCGCCGGCCAAGCCGACCAACGCACCGCCCAAAACCGTGTAGAGCCATTGAATCTTGGCCGGATGAATACCCCGGGCATAAGCGGCCTGGGGATTTTCGCCAACCGCGCGCAGGTTCAACCCCAGGGGTGATTTAAAAATGAACCACCACACCAAAAAGATAAGGATCATACTGAAATAAACCGGCAGACTATGCTTGAAAAAAATTTCTCCCAGAAAAGGAATCTTAGCCAATCCCGGTATGGACCAGTGGCCGACTTGCAGCCCATAGACACGGCTATAGGGATTCCCCAAAAAATAAGCCAAATCTTTGGCCACCAAGGTGAGCACAAATCCGACTGCTACCTGGGATTGCCCCAATTGAATACTGAAAAAACCCACCAGGGCGGCGATCAACGCGCCGGCCAGGCAACCGGCCGCGAACCCCAGCCAAAGCTGCCCGCTCTCCAAAGCTACGACAAAGGCGATCATGGCGCTGAAAAGAATGGAACCGTCCAGCGACAAGTTGATCACTCCGGCTTTTTCCGAAAGAGTCTCCCCCAAGGCAGCCAGCACAATCGGCGTGGCGCTCGCCACAATGGAGGCTAAAAGCAAGGTTAAGTTAAAATCGTTCATCTGCAAGTGCCTAAAATTAAAAGTGATCTAAAGTGCCTAAAGTTTTTTGGAGA
>RPPU01000488.1 GCA_003819975.1 Desulfobacteraceae bacterium | reverse complement strand
TTTAAATTTTCAGGCATTTACACGGTTGCCAATCATGAGCAAAACGACATGGATTTGGTATTTGTATTCCCCGTCAATCTGCAAAAAACCAAAGTCTTGCTTTCGGAACTATCGTTTTTCGTAAACGATGAACCGGCCGTCATCGGCCTGTCGGAAAACTCGGACAAATTGGTTTGGACCGGCAGGCTCTCCCCTCAAAAGGTCCTCATTTTCAAAATCGAATACAAAGGCAGGGGTCTGGATCAATTTGTTTATCACCTGGACCCCAGCCTGCCGGTAAAAAATTTACGGTTCATCTCGAATATCCGCGGCGGTTCGAACTATGACTATGCTCCCGGCGTCATCCCGGCGACCGCCATCGAACCGCACGATCAAAACAATGTTTCATTGACTTGGGACTATAAATCACTGGAAGCGGGCGTGCCGGTCGGTCTGATTCTGCCCTCAGAAAAATCATTTTCAATGCTCATCGCCACGATGACCGGCCGCGGCTGGGCGTGTTATATTCTTTTTTTCATATCGATCGTCATTTTGACGATTCATGGCGGAAAAAAACTGAAATTTTATGAAAACTACCTGATTTCGGCCTGTTTCGGATTCTTCTTTATTCTTTTGGCCTACCTGGCCGCGTTCATGAATTTCTATCTTGCCTATGGGCTGTCTCTTTTGGCCGTCTCCGCGCTTCTTTATTTTTATATTCGTCACTTGCTCGCTTCCGCGACCGCTGGTTATGTCGTTCTGATTTTGATTGTTTTATTTCTCACGATTCCGACCTTGGCGGTCATTCTGCAGGGCTATACCGGCTTGATCTATACGCTGGAAATCCTGGTGCTTTTGGGTATGCTTTTGAAATTGAGTACCCAAAGATTCTTTCAAAACGTAATGGAAGAGTTGTTCGGCATTTTATAAAAAGGAGAATACCATGAAATTGCGATTTAAAATCCTGTTAATGGGCCTTTTATCCATCGGAAATGTTTTGGCTCAGGATGAACTCCCCACCATAAAAAACCCGCTCGGCTCGGCGACCCTTCCCTTGCCTGAGCTTCTTAAACTCTATCAGGCGACCGACCGAGCCCAAGAAAAACCCAAAAAATCGCCGCCTGTCAAAGCATCCTTGACCTCCATGCAACTGGAAGGTCGCCTGTTGGAAGATGCCCTGGATATTACGGCACATCTAGAAGTGGCCGTGTTGGCCGACGATGAATGGGTCACCGTACCGCTGTTGGATATCGATAAAACCGTCTCCATTTCCTCGCTGCCGGATATTGAAAACGCGGTCATTGCCCGCACCCCGAAAAACATCTCCCTGGTCACCCGGGTTCAGGGAAAATACTCCTTTTCCATCTCGTTCATTAAAAAGGCCGTCCAAATGAAGCAAGGCCGCAAAGCTGCCCTTGGATTGAATAACCCCTCCAAAGCCGACCTGATTTTACGCTTTGACGACGACCTATTCGGACTTCTGGGGGAAAACCTTATTTTTAAAGCCGATCATGTGGTTGCCTATCCGGTCGATAATGTCCTCACGGTTCACTGGAAACAAAAACGCAAAGAGGCGCATCGTGGAAATGATACCGCAAAACGTCCGCCCGTTGAATCCATGATCAGCAAAGCCCATGTTTCGTCGGTCTCGACTTTGGAAGGAAAACTAATCAGCCGCGTACGCTATGATCTTCAATTCGAGGGCAGCAAACCGATCTCTTTTCAAATTCCGGCATCGACGGTTCTTGAAAAAGCATACCTGAATGGCCGCGCCGTGTCGGTAAAAAACGAAAAAAACCGGGTCGATCTGCAAGTGTTTCCCGCCCGCCCCGGTGATCTGTCCGGGACCGTCGAACTGGTGCTGACCCGCACCTATGGAAATTATCATCTGGGCGGATCGCTCTCGTTCAGCCTACCCGAAGTTTCCTGGCCTATCCATGAAATGTATCTTGATTTGCATCTGCCCGAAGTGTTTCTCTTCAAGCGTAATTCGGGCAGTTTTGAACCGGTAGAGGAATCACCGGAAACATCGTTTGCTTACCAAGTTCCCTTGCCGGGAAAATGCTATTCATTCCATCAATACTTGATTACTTCCGCTGCCCCGACTCTGACCCTGGATTATACGGTTGATTTGACGAAAAAATATTTTGTTGCGGAAAGTGACTAGTTTTTGGATTGGTTGATTACGGATTGTTATTTCCAAGTGTCGAGAATGGTCCTCTCGCTCGGTATCGGGTCGATTAGACGCCGGATAGCATCCATTATATGGGTCGCATGCGTTTCACGGGTTATTTCATCCATAGTCCAAAAAACTCACGCGTAAATTTGACATCGGTCAAAAAAAGCGGTAGGATTCATTCATGCAAAGGTATCTGGAATCCCAAATAAAAAACGACCTGGAAAAAAAAATGGTGTTTCTGGGTGGTCCCCGGCAGGTCGGCAAGACCTTTCTGTCGTTGCAAATAGCCGGCAACCGGGACGGTTATTTGAATTGGGATGTGGATGAACACCGTGAAGCCATTTTAAAACGTCAAATTCCGGCAACGCCTTTGGTCGTTTTCGACGAGATCCACAAATACCGCTCTTGGCGGAATTACCTTAAGGGTCTTTACGATCTTCGCAAAGACGATCTTAAAATCCTAGTCACCGGCAGCGCCCGGTTGGATTTTTATCGTTTCGGCGGCGATTCGCTGCAAGGCCGCTATCATTTTCTGCGCTTGCACCCTCTTTCCGTGGCGGAACTAAATCTTACATCGAAAGCGGATTTTACGACTTTGCTTGAACTGGGAGGATTTCCCGAACCTTTTTTATCCTCTTCACAAGTTGAAGCCAAGCGTTGGTCGCGCGAATACCGCACACGCTTTTTAAAAGAAGACCTCACTTCCTTGGAACGGATCCAGGACTTAGGCAAACTTGAGCTCTTGGTTTTACGCTTGCCCGATTTGGTCGGCAGTCCTTTGTCGCTGAACGCCTTGCGCGAAGATCTGCAGATCAGCCATAAAACACTCAGCCATTGGGTCGATATCCTGGAACGGATGTATTCCATCTTCAGGCTGGCTCCCTTCGGCGCGCCGCGCATCCGCGCGGTCAAAAAAGAGCGCAAGCATTACCATTATGATTGGGCTTTGATTCCCGACAAGGCCGAGCGCTTTGAAAACCTCACGGCTTCGCATCTCCTGAAATGGACCTGTTTTCTCGAAGACACCCAAGGCCGCGACATGGAACTACGCTACTTTCGCGACATTGACGGCCGGGAAGTGGATTTCGTGGTCATGGAGGACAAAAAACCGATTCTCTTCGTCGAATGCAAATGGGCGGACGAGGAAGTCAGCCGGCATCTGTATTACCTGAAGCAGCGTTTCCCGGAGGTGACGTCCTGGCAAATCCACGCGGACGGTGAAAAAGATTACCAGACTCCCGAAAAAATCCGCGTGGCGCCGGCTCATGTTTTCTTACGGGAATTAATCTGACGGCAGTTATCAGTCACTTAAAAGTGAAAAGGCAAATGTAAAACGATAAACGAAAAACCGTCGACTGATTTGAACTTGCCTTCTTTACACTACCCCCAAATCAGAACAACTCCCCTTTTCACGTCTATCGTTTCACTTTTCACGCTCTGCAATGTTCATAATTTACAATTTACAATTCGCAATTATCCATTTTCCATTACCCCTTCACCCCTGCCCATTCATCCTTTGCAACACTTTATACAACGCCTGGGTCCCGCACCGGCCGTCGCCTTGAGCCTTGAGACCCACATAAAGTTGATGCACCAAAGCCAATCCGGGCAGACTCAGGTTCGCGGCCGCGGCTTCGGCTAAAGCAATCTCCATGTCTTTGACAAAATGCTCCACGAAAAAGCCGGGATTGAAATCGCCCTTGACGATGCGCGGACCCAAATTGTTGATGCTCCAGGAACCGGCCGCGCCTTTGCCGATAATATCGATTACGGCTTGTCGATCCAAACCGGCTTTTACCGCGTATAAAAG
>RPPU01000487.1 GCA_003819975.1 Desulfobacteraceae bacterium | reverse complement strand
TACCACGAAGGCGATGAAATTGAAAAAAGCGGCCCAGATCACGGCCTGGCGGGGAGTTAGGACGCGGGTGGAGACAATGGTGGCAATGGAATTGGCTGCGTCATGCATGCCGTTGGTGTAATCGAACACCAGAGCGATCATAATAATAAAAATAATAAAATACAGACTTTCGGTCATATTAAGGGCCTTTTTAAGCGGTTGTTTTGTTTTTTAATCATAAATGAATTCGGTAAACCCGGAAGATGAAAGATTATAATAAAACGAAAGGCGAGAGGCACCTATCTGATTGAATTTTCATGAAAAATTCAATTAATGAAAATGTACCAGTCAGGCGAAAAATAATACGAATCGAAAAAAAAGGCAAGGTAAAATTGGGGTGGAATTTTTATGTTTTAGTCTTGGTTATCTTTTTTTTGATCCATCTTTGAGCGAAGGTCTTTTGGCGGGGGTCCATTTGCTTGTCGACCCGGACCGGATCTTTATAGGAATCATTATTCTTCATGAATGTCTGTTATTCATAAGCGCTTTTTTCATTTCTACGATATCCCGCGCAATGACTCTTGAATTCATAATAAAGCTGTGCAGAGCCGGGACGGTCAGCAGGGGAATACCGGGCAATAGGGCTTCCCGCATTGCGAGAACACCGTCATTGGGTTCCGTTCCAAAAGGAGAAAAGCGGCCCACGGGTCCGCCGGTTCCGGCATAGATCTTGGCGGGCTCATCGGGCAGGGGCAAGGCATTCATGAAGATAGGATCAGCCAGCAATTGTCCCATTTCACCGCATAGAACCCGGTAAAGAAAATGGGGGGCAAGTTTGCGGGCGGCTCGGCAGGCGCAGGTCGGCGGGGCCAGAAAAAAGCAGGTCAGAGGTTTTCGGGAAAGCTTAGGCAATACGGCCCGGATCAGAACGGTTCCCAGCGAATGTCCCACTAGAATAAAGGGTTTCGTGCCGGCGTGTTTGGCAATGAATTTTTCCAATCGATTGACACACCGGTCCCAACTCTCAAACGCGGAGATGTAGCCGAACAGCGCCGGTTGTATCCTCCTTGTTCGCAAGCGTACGGCCATCGGCAACATGGCCAGCAGCGTCCGTCCCATGCCGTGAACAAGAATGGCTTGTATTTGTTCCAAAAGCCGGGTTCCTTTCAAACGGATCTTATGTCTTCTTATTTAGTACTGCTAATCAACTCAAGTACAGTCGTTTTTTGATCTGAATACAGGTCATTCCTTATTGGTTTTTATACCTATTACAATTAATTTCAAGAGAAATCGGGGCGGCTCGGACGGAAAGACGCGGCTTAGCCAAGGCGAGTTGCTGGGGGTTAGGCCGCGACAACGGTAAGGAACCCCAACGTTGGCTGTTTTTTCCTGGTAGCCGCAGGCTAAAGAATGTGGTGAATCGTCACATTCTTGTAAAGCCCGCGGCTGCCGGGTTGTAGAATCCACATAATGAATTCATTCTTCATCAAAGGGAGGCACCCATGAAGGGATTGAAAAAAGAAATTATTATAACGATGTTTTCAGCGGTTGTTCTTTTCACGCAACCGATTTTAGGCGATCAAAGCGGACAAGCCGAACAACCGCCCTGTCAGGCAATGGGGATGACTGCGGCGACCGCGCAAAAAGCACCGGAATATGCGCCCATGGCGGGGCCGGGGAAAAAGATTACGATCGATAACGATTATTATTTTATATACGAATTCGACAAAAAACCCAAACTGCTGGAGCTGGTCGAAACCAGGCTGGGTGATAAATTCAAGGGACTTTACGAGACCATCGATGTGCCTTATACGATTTATGAAATTTACAAGAAGCAGGAGAAAATCGGCTATATTCACGGCGTTAACCGGAAGGGAAAGTACGGCGGCATTCAGGTGTTTTTGGTGCTTGATCTCTCGGGAAGCATAAGAGGTTTTTATATTCAGAAGATGACCAGTCAATATGCCGGGAAACTGCGGGCGGCTTCTTTCGGCAAGCAGTTCAACGGCCTGACTCTTCAGGATTTCGAAGCCTATGATGTAACGACCGGTAGAGGAAGCGGCAAGGTGGAGAGCATTAAAAATCCGGTGCCGGAGGCCGAAGTCGATGTCCGGGCCGTGTTGCGGGCGGCCAAGAAGAACTTGATTTTGATGGATGAATTCGTTTTCAGGCCGCAAGCGGAAGCCAAATAGGAGGGGTCCTTCAACGAGTAGGTCCTGAGTCCGACAAAGCATTTAGGAAGAACAGACCAGGGAATTGTACATTTTCACGCAATCATATTAAAAAATGCTAATTTTATGTATTAGCTATTCGATCACACCGTAGGGGCGGGTCGATGAGATCGGTAACCGCCAATGAACGCGAATAAACGCAAATATAAAAGAGGGAGGAAGATTATGAAAAGAGAGACGGTTTTAAGTTTTGTGTTATTGGCGGTTTTTATTGTCGGCGCGGCCATAGCCGTGGCTCAGACCGTGGATGATTTGGCTCTTCATAAACAATGCCGGTTTTGCGGCATGGACCGGAGCCATTTCGATTTTTCGCGCATGCTCATCGCCTATGAAGACGGGTCCAGCACGGCGGTGTGCAGCATTCATTGCGCGGCCATTGATTTGGCCAATACATTCGATAAGAAGATCAAATCGATCCAGGTCGGCGATTTCAACGACAAACATTTGCTTGACGCGGAAAAGGCCTATTGGGTCGTCGGTGGCAAGAAGCCGGGGGTCATGTCCGTACGAGCCAAATGGGCTTTTGAAAGCAAGGCGGAAGCGGAAAATTTCATCAAGAGTAATGAAGGCGAGCCGGCCGGTTTTGAGGCGGCGATCAAAGCGGCTTATGAAGACATGTACGCGGATACCAACCTGATCAGGGAAAGAATGGCTAAAAAAAGGATGCTGTCCATGACGACGCCGACGCCCATGGTGCATCCCTAAATGTTTTTTTGAGACCCTGAAAAAAATAAAAAGGCCCACAGGCAGAAATAATCCGCCCGTGGGTCCTGGCGCCCGGTGCAAGATGCCGGTATAATTTTATTTTTCGGTTTGTCCGGGCCCTATCTTTTGTTTTCAAAATTTCGATGAAACTGCTTTATCCGGATCTTGCCGGTCAAAACAACGGCAAACGAGAATCTATGTCTATGGCAAAACATAATTCGGATCGACGGCCGGGTAAATAAAGCGAACGCCTTATTGTCCGAAAAAAAAGCATGTATTAAGCGACTGATTATTAAAAACAGGAGGGTAAAAGATGAGAGCAAAAAACAGCATAAAAGGCACAAATACCAAGGGAATTTTTCGAAAGAAAACAGCGGTTGTTCTGTGTTTATTGATGTTTGGATTCGGCCTTTGGCCCATAAGCGCCCATGCCAATGCGCCCAAGAGCCTGGAACTGTCTTATGACAAGGAAAAACAGGAGCTGAACGTCAAGATCGTCCATCCCGCCAGTTTTGGTTTCCATTATATCAAGAAAGTCGTGATCAAGAAAAACGGGGTGGAAGTCGGCGTCAACGATTACACCAGTCAACCGGACAAAAAGGAGTGGACCTATACTTATGCCATACCGGCCGATGCGGGCGACCAGTTCGAAGTGGTCGTGACCTGCAGCGTGGCCGGGTCGAAAACCGAATTGCTAAAGGTTGAATAAGCCTTTATATCGTAAAAATCAAGTAGCAGGAAAGAAGGAGATCGCAAAATCGCCGTTGGTTTGATCATTGGCCCAATGAATCAGGTCTTGGGCGGAATGGTCGGAGCGGATGTCGAAGCAGGATGTGGCCGGAAGATTTTGCTTGGTCTCGACAGAGGTGGGCCGGAAAAAGTTCAGTAAAAAAGAAGCTTGCGGGAGGGCGCCATAATGCTTGCGGCCTTTTTCAGTCAGGTTGTAATCGGTGCGACCCAGGGGCGAGAGAATACCCCAGGAAATTTTACCTTTAGGATGAGTATTATAAAACCAGGCTGAAAAGTAGACCATCAAAGCGGCATCGTCAAGGGAGG
>RPPU01000486.1 GCA_003819975.1 Desulfobacteraceae bacterium | reverse complement strand
GCGGTATTACGCCCAAGACCTCTTTAGGATACGACCTGACCCGTATCTTTTGCGGCGCCGAAGGCACGTTGGGCATTATTACCGAAATCATATGCAAATTAGAGAATAAACCGGAATATACCGCCCTAGCTCTGGCCATTTTTGAAAGTATTAATTCCGCCGGCGACGCGGTTACTGAAATCACGACCTCCGGCATCAAACTAGCCGGTTGCGAAATTTTAGACAAATTCAGCATCAAAGTCATGGAAAGCGCCTTAGGTCGGGATGTAAGCAAAATCGAAGCGATGCTGATTATGGAAGGCGATGGCGTCAAGGAAGTCGTGACCCGCGATATGAATAAAATCGGCGAAATTTGTAAGAAATACAATGCTATTGAATTTGATTGGACCGACAACGTACAGCGCCGGGAGGAAATGATGCGTGCCCGCGGCGGCTTGGTGCCGACCCTTTCCCGTATCAAACCGGGTAACCGTTTGGCGCCGATCGCCGAAGACTTCGGCGTGCCCTCCACCAAAATTCCGGAAACCATCCGCCGGGCCCAGGCAATCGCCAAAAAATATAATGTCATCATAGCCACTTTCGGTCATGTGGGCGACGGCAATGTCCACACCACTTTTGTGGCCGATGTGCGCAGCCGCGATGACTGGGCTCGCATCAAGTTGGCCACTGAAGAACTGGTCAAGACTGCCATGGAAATGAAAGGCACCTTGAGCGCCGAACACGGCTCCGGCCTGACCCGCGCTCCGCACATGGAACTCCAACTTGGTCCGGCCATGGAAGTGATGCGCAAGATTAAAAAAGCTCTGGATCCCGACAACATTCTGAACCCGGGCAAAATGGGACTCGAAAAAGGCGTCAAAACCGATATCTACGACTACTTCACATTTCAACCCCTGGTCGATCATCCCGAAGGTCTCAACTCCCTCGGCAAGGACGTTGACAATGAAGTCCTGGCCTGTATCCATTGCGGATTCTGCCGGTTGGGTTGCCCGACCTTCAGCGTGACCCAGCGCGAAGCCCGCAATGCCCGCGGCCGTAATGCTTTGGCCTTTTACCTGATGAACGATACCATCAAACCTTCCAAGGAGTTGGCTGAATCGTTCTACAACTGCACCACCTGCGGGACCTGCACCTATTATTGCCCGGCACGCATCAAAGTGGATGAAATCGTGAAAGGCGTGCGCCGCAAACTGTACAAAGCCGATATGACTCCCGCGCCGATTTTGGGCGTGCAGGATAACATCTTTAACACCGGTAACGTTTATGCCAGTAAAAAAGCCGACCGGATCGAAATTTATCCGCCGGCTCTGAAGGAAAAAGCCAAAGCCGGACAAATGCCCAAAAAAGCCGACACCTTGCTCTTCATGGGTTGCGTGCCCAGCTATCTCGACATGAAAATGGTACCGAGCCTGATCAAACCCCTGGACGCGGCCAAGGTGAATTATACCACCCTGGCCAACGAGGAAAACTGCTGCGGTTTCCCGCTTTATCTCATGGGTTCGGACCGGTTTGAGCCCCACGCCAAAAAAATCATTGAAGCCATCAAGGCCATAGGCGCCAAGGAGCTGGTAACGCCATGCGCCGGGTGTTTCAAAACTTTCAAAAAAATCTATCCCCAAATCGGCGATCTCGGCATGGAAGTGTACCATTCCGTGACATACCTCGATAAACTCATCAAGGAAAACCGGCTGAAACTCAAAGGCGACCTGGCTGCCAAAGTGACCTATCACGATCCCTGCGATTTGGGCCGCGCTTTCCAGATCTTTGAAGAACCGCGCAATATCGTCAAAAGCATCCCGGGCGTAACCTATGTGGAAATGGGCCGTAACCGGCTCCAGGCCCGCTGCTGTGGCGGCGGTGGCGGTGTCTCGGCCAATAACCCCGAGATGTCCGTGGCTATGGCCGAAGAGAGAATCAAAGACGCATTGGCTGTGGGCGCGGAGATCATCGTCTCCGGTTGCGCGGCTTGCAAGGATAACCTTAAAAAAGGCATCAAGGCCATTCCCAAGGAACAACGCGGTAAGCTCAAAATCATGGACATTACCGAAATCGTGGCTAATGCCGTAGAATAAAGCGTTTTATGACCGTTCCTCTTCTCTGTAAACGAAGAAGAGGAACGGTTAATCTTATTAAAGAATTATAGGTAGTTCTTATCAAATAACCATTGAATAAATGAAATGGAGGTTGAATCATGACGACGAGTAAGTGGATGCATGTCGGAACAGTCCTTAAGATGAATGCCATCAATTATCCCAATAAATTAGGGTGGCAGGATAAACGCGTTGAATACACCTTTAAGCAATGGAATGAACGGGCCTGTCGTGTGGCTTCCGGTCTTAAAAGCCTGGGTGTCGGCCACAAAGACAACTTTGCCGTGCTGGCCTACAACCGCGGCGAATGGATGGACATCTATGCCGGTTGCGCCAAGGGCGGCCAGGTGATCGTGCCCATTATGTTTCGTTTGGCTGCACCGGATATCGAATACATCGTGAGCCATTGCGAAGCCAAGGCTATGATTGTTGAAAAACCGTTTGTGGAAATGATTAATGGAATTAAGGACAAGATTCCGGTCCCCAAGAACGCTTATATTTATATGGGCGAAGGTCCGGTCCCGGCCGGCTATATCGGTTATGAAGAATGGTTGGCTAAATCTTCGGCCCAGGAACCGGACTATATGGTGGACGGCGACGACGCCTGGACCATCATGTACACCTCCGGCACCACCGGCAAACCCAAAGGCGTGATTCGAACCCATGAAAGCTTTATGGCCCAATATATGCTCAACGACGTGAATATGGGCGTGCGGCCCACGGACAAACCCATGATGGTTATGCCCATGTGCCACGTCAATTCCATCTTCTACTCTTTCCCCTACACCCTGGTGAGCGCCCCGGTTTTTGTCTATAATATGGTCAGTTTCGACGCTGAAGACCTCTTGCGCACCGTGGCCAAATACAAGACCACCTTCACCTCTTTGGTGCCGACCCAATACGTCATGATTCTTTCGCTGCCGGATAACGTCAAAAAGAGCATGGATGTCTCCTCCATGCGCCAACTGCTGATTTCATCGGCTCCGGCCCGCAAGGAACTGAAGATCGCCATTATGGAATACTTCAAAAATTCCGAGTTATGGGAAGCTTACGGCAGCACGGAGGGCGGTTTGGTTACCCTGCTGCGGCCCGAAGACCAGTTCAAAAAACTGGGCTCGATCGGCAAGGAAATCTTCGGCACCGATACCATCCGGTTGTTGGATGAAAATAGAAAAGAAGTGCCCCAGGGCGAAGTGGGCGAAGTTTATTACCGCACGCCCATGCTTTTCAAAGGTTACCTAAAAAACCCGGAGAAAAGCAAAGAAGCCTTTTTGGGCGAATGGTCCTCGGCCGGCGACATGGGCAAACGCGATGAAGAAGGTTATTACTATCTGGTCGATCGTAAAGCCAACATGATCATCACCGGCGGCGAGAATGTTTATCCTTCCGACGTCGAAAACGTGCTGGCCACCCATCAGGCCGTGAAAGACGTGGCGGTCATCGGCATTCCGGATCCTAAATGGGGCGAATCCATTAAAGCCATTGTCGTATTGAAAGACGGCGTTACCGCCAGCGATGCCTTGAACAAAGAGTTGACGGAATTCACCAAAGGCAAAATGGCCGGTTACAAACGACCCAAAACCATCGATTTCATCAAAGACAGCGAGATGCCGCGGACGCCGACCGGCAAGATTTTACACCGCATTTTGCGCGATAAGTACGGCAAATGGAGCGATCAATAATAGTAATAAATTTAAAGAGTTAGGAGGGTTCACGGCCCAAATTATAAATATCCGTAACCGGAAGGACCGTGAACCCGACTATTTGAGCAAGGACGAACGTTTTAATAACCCTTATGGAAATAACAGACTGGAGGCATCTCAATGTTTACCAAAGCGTTTATCCCATACAACGGCTACTACTCTTCTCCCTTCTGCCGTT
>RPPU01000485.1 GCA_003819975.1 Desulfobacteraceae bacterium | reverse complement strand
GCCCTTTTCGCTGGAACTTCTGTTCCGGTCGGCCGGAATGCATGTTTTTTTGTTCCTACAAAAAAACATTTAAAATTTCACTTTAGGCGCTTTTTGAGCCCCTTCATCCGCCTTGAAATATTCTTTTCTCTGCAGTTTCAACAACAGGCTGTTGGTCAGGCTGTTCGGAAAGGTCCGGATAGACCCATTGAACACATTGACCGCATCGTTATAGCGCGTCCGCGCCACATTGATCCTGTTTTCCGTCCCTTCCAATTGGTGCATCAGATCGCTGAACTGCTGGTCCGCTTTTAAATTGGGATATTGCTCGACGATCACCATCAATCTGGACAAGGCCGAAGAAATTTCGCCTTGCGCTTTTTGGAATTTCGCCACGGCCTCCGGGTTGCTTAAATCCTGGGATGAGATCTTGACGCTTGTGGCTTGCGCCCGGGCATTGATGACATCGGTCAGCGTGCCCTTTTCATGAGCCGCATATCCCTGAACCGTGGCCACCAGGTTGGGAATAAGGTCGGCCCGGCGCTGCAGGGTCGATTCAAGGTCTCCCCACGCCGCAAACACGTTTTCTTCCTGCCTTTGCATGGTATTATAGCCGCAACCGCTCAAGGCCAAGGCAACGGCTGTAAAAAACAGAATCATTATTAAAGACGTTTTACGCATGATTTCCTCCGTTTATTTTACGTTTTTTAATCTCCGGATATAGGTTGCTTTTCAGCATGGCGAAATATAAATCAGCCCGACCAATGATGCAAGCTGAAAAAGGCCCCGATCGCGCCATAATGGATTGCACGGTCAGGAAACCGCCGGTTCCAACAATGTAATGCTTTGTTTGGCGCAGTCAATGCGCGCCGGCACGCCCAGGGGCAGCACCCATTGCGGGTCGGTATGGCCGAAATCGCACTCCATGATAATCGGAATCGAGGCGCCGAACTCTTCCCGGACAACCTTGAGCGCGATGTGCCGCAAATCGAATTTCTGCTCGTCCGTGTACCCGAAAGCCCGTCCGAAAAGAATACCCGCGATGCGCCCCAAAATCCCCTGCATGCCGTAATTGCGCAGAAAGTAGAGAATCTGCAGCGGCTTCGGAATGTCTTCGGAGGTCTCGAAAAACAAAATTTTTCCGTCCCAAAAGTCGCTCGCGGGCCAATAAGCCGTCCCTTTCAGAAATTCCAATACTTCAATGCACCCGCCCCACAAACGGCCTTGAACCACACCCTCGCCCTGCAACCATTGCGGGCCTGGGTTGGCCTGTTGCTTGCTCACCCGGCCCAGGTTCAAAAGGTCGCGCCAGTCCGGGTAACCCTCGGACCATTCCGTAAAAGGTTTGAGCTCGATCTCCTTTGCGCCCTCGAACAGAATGGCGCGCACATGCTCGTGCCATTCCTTCGGAAACGAGGCGGCCTGGGCAAACCCGGCTATGATCGAAGGGCCGTTAAAGGTCACAAGGCCCAAAGTATTAAAATAGGACAAGAGCGTGGCGGTATCGGAAAAGCCCATCAGGATCTTGGGATTGCGCCGCACCACTTCCGTATCGATAAAAGGCAGGATCCGGATCGAGTCATCCCCGCCAATGGAAGCAAAAATCGCATCGATTGTGGGATCACCGAACGCAGCATTGATGTCCTTGGCCCGGAGCTCGGGATTGCGGTCCAACACCTCGGCATCCATGCGCGCCGAGGGAAACTCCTGAACCTTCAAACCGAAAAAGGTTTCAAGGTTTTTCAATCCGAGCTCGTAAAGATCCGGAAAACGCGACGGCCCGCCCCACGAAGGAGACACGATCGCGACCTTGGAACCGGGATGAAGTCTTTTGGGTTTCAGCATAGTGTAATTTTTATCAGATAAAACCGAAAATAATCAAGAAATACCCGAGGAACGAATCACATCGGGTGATAATTGAAAGGCCGCGCCGAAACCGCAGCATGACCCGCCTTCCCAATATATAATACTTATGATATACTTAAATTATATAAATGAAGGAGATCCCATGAAACAAATCAAAATCGTGGTTGAGAAGCATCCCGATACTTATGTGGCCTATCCTCTTGGATTAAAAGGGATTATTGTGGGGCAAGGTGAAACCTATGAAGCCGTTTTGTCGGATGTGAAATCCGCCATCCAGTTTCACGTGGAAAGTTTCGGTCCTGAGGCGCTGGAAACCGATCCGCCTATTCTTGAAGCTTTTGTAGCCGAAACCAGAGTGAATATCTAATGCCCAAATTTCCGGTCGATGCCCCTATTCGGAAAGTAACTGCCTCCCTACAGGATCTTGGATTTAAAATGGTCAGGGAAGGGAATCATATTGCCATGCTACGGGAAAATTCCGATGGAACTCGGACACCCTTGACCATCCCGAATCATCCTTTCCGAAAGAGTTCGACCCTACGAACTATTTTGACCCAAGCCGGAATTCAACGAGAAGTTTTTTTAAAAGCATATCAAAACCATTAGTTTAGACATGCTCCATATGTTGAAAAACTGTTTTTCGACTTTTCGGCTGTACCCGATGGTTATATGGAAATTTCTTCTACCGGCAATATCTGTTTGCCGTGCCGGACCGTGAGAATGGATACATGGTTCTTTTCAATACAGTATATGATGCGATAATTGCCGTAGATCAGCTCTCTAAACCGGTCGTTTCCGATTTCAGGAACAACCCTGCCGATTTCGGGTAAAGAGGCCGGTTGCTCTACTTTTGAAAATACGGCGGAAATCCATTTATCCGCTGCCAATGGTTTATCCCGTGCGATATATTCGGCGATTTCCGAAACTTTATCGATAGCCAACGGTGACCAGGTAATTTTCATTTTTGGATTCTTTTCAAAATTTTCTTTTTTGCCTCTTCATGCGCCATTCCTTGCCCCTTGGCGAGTTGGCCAAGAGATGTCTGGACATCCGTCAAAAGCTCAAGCTTCTCCTGCATATTTTCATATTCAGAGGCATCCAATAAAACGGCAACGCCTTTCCCGTGCTGCGTAATGATCACCGGCCTTTTCGTGTCGCGAACCTGCTTGATATAGTTTGCGATACCTAGCCTTACCTCGGATAATGGTTTGATGTCTTGATCGATTTTTAATCGTTGCATTTTAAACCTCGCAATGTTCCCAAATATTGTACGTTATAACGTACCTTATTTAGATATGAAAAGGGTTTTATTTGGGATGTTTTCGATCAAGAAACGCCGCTTTGAATCTATCTATCTTATTGATTTTCTAAAGATATCATCCAAAAATCAGCACTGTTTTCACTGATTTAGGTTTATTTTCAATCAAATAAATTATTCCGGCTCCAGGATTGGAGTTAAGACAAAGCTATTGAGCCCTGCTCTTTTTCTAAACCTCTCGAATTCGATGGGTTTAAACATGCTGAAAGTGTTTTCGGTTGTTTCTTCACTCCATTCTTCCCGACCATACCATTTCAATAGACACCTCAACAATCGTCATGATGTCCATCTCCTTGACTTCCAGCATGCTCTGCCCCGGCATGCGTTATTTTGCGATGGGAAGACTCGTCGGCCTAACCCGGTTTTCCCTTACCATAAACCGCGCGATAAGCCATGGTGAACAACATGAACAACAGCCCGTAAGCGAGCGCCGTCGCGCAGATCCCGGCAAAAAGGGATACCCAGGTGCACAATGCCTCGCCGCGGCTTCCCGATATCTTGTAATAAAGCAAATCAAACACGAAATAACCCGCTTGAAAACCCGGCCAAAACACGATTTTCGCCCAGGTCGGGGCGGAAAAAAGAATATGGCCCCTGTAGAAAAACAAAAACAAGACCAACGCCCCCAACCCCGCCGAGCTCCCGATGAAAAGACTTCTTTTACTGGTCATGCTTTTCAGTATCCGACTTGAAGATGAAAACTCATTAAAATCAGAACGCTGCGGCCTGATCGTAAATACCCCGATGCCCCTCCGTGTGCTTCTCACATGCATCCTTCCTCTTGGCGTGTTCCACCGAAAAGAATGGAGGAAAATCGGT
>RPPU01000484.1 GCA_003819975.1 Desulfobacteraceae bacterium | reverse complement strand
TGCCGGTGGCGGGCGGCATGATGACGCTGGGAATCCCGGCTTATCGTTTGCCGCGAGAAGTGATCAATCGCGATATCGACGTGATTCAGAAGATGGGGGTGGAAATCAAAACCAAGGTCGCTTTTGGAAAAGATGTGACCTTGGAAAGCCTCAAGAAATCCGGGTTTAAAGCCGTTTTTCTTGCCACCGGCCTGCATCAGAACCGGAATCTGAACGTAAAAAACGAAGAGCTCAAGGGTATCCTGAAAGGAATTGATTTTCTCAGGGACACGGCTTTAGGAAAGACCGTTCCCCTCGGCGAGAAAGTAATCGTCATTGGCGGAGGAAATGTGGCTATTGATTGCGCCAGGACTTGCTTGCGTCTGGGTGCAAAGCAGGTTACGGTGCTTTATCGCCGGTCACGGGCGGAAATGCCGGCTTACGAACATGAAGTGGAAGAAGCTGAAAAAGAGGGCGTCCGTTTTATCTTCCAGGCGGCGCCCAACCGGTTTAAAGGCAAGAGCGGCCGGCTTACCGGGCTGGAATACTTTCAGATCATCCTCGGCGAACCGGATGAATCCGGTCGGCCTAGGCCTGTTCCCAAACCCGGTTCGGAAACCATAATAAATGCGGACAATGTGATGACGGCCATCGGTCAGACAGCCGATCTCTCGTTCGCTCGAGCCGAGAGTATCAGCCTAGACCCGGAGGATCGCATCCAAGCGAATCCCGTCACCTTGCAGACATCGCTGCCGAACGTATTTGCGGGCGGTGACGTCCTTTACGGCCCCAAATCCATTGTCGACGCCATCGGTTCCGGCCGGGAAGCCGCCCTCTCCATTGACCGCTATCTGAAAGGTCTGAGCTTGGCTTTGGACCGGGATAAACCGTTCGTTCCAATCAAAAAACCTTATATGGAGAAGTACGATTCCGCCAAGCGTTCGGAAATGCCTTGTCTGGCGCCGGAAGCACGCACAAAAAATTTCATGGAAGTTGAACTCGGGTTTAACGCGGAAATGATCACCCGGGAGTCGAAGCGTTGCATCTCCTGCGGCAGTTCCTGTATTCAAGCTTGTCCTTATGATGCCATTTCCTTTAATGTGTATACGGCCAAGACCGAAAAATGCAATCTTTGTTATAACCGGGTGATCAACGGACTCTATCCGGCCTGTGCGGACAATGTCTGCTTAGCCCATTGCATCCATTTTGGCGATCCGGCCGAGATCGAACAAAAAATAGCGGAGAAGCGAAAGCTCAGGGGCGGTTGGGGAGAGATCATTCCCAAAGCGATTTCTTATTCCCGGACCATGCGTCCTTAACCCGAACTTGTAGGGGTTTCAATATTTTGTGCCCCCCACAAGGTTTTGAACCCCTACAAGCGACGGCTACGGTTCCATGCCGAAAAAGTTTACCGGGAGAATATGGATTTGAAAAACAGCGCTCAGACGAAACAAAGAACCGGCGAAATAATGAAAGGGCTCATTCGTCGTTGGGCCGGTTCCTCCATTCACCGTCTTTCACTGCTTTTCGGTTGCCGCCGTTCCGATGAAGAAATTCAAAATCAGATTAGTCCAATAAATGTTAGGTATACGGAGGAGGAGTGCAAAATGAAAGAGATCTGCATCCATATCGGCGAAATGCTGGCGCGTAATGCCCGGATGTACCCGGAGAAAATCGCCCTGGTTGAACGATCGCCCGCGGAAAAAAAGCGTTTGACCATCACCTGGCGCAAGTTCGACATTCGCGCCAACCAATTTGCCCAGGTTTTGCGGGCCAAGGGTATTAAAAAAGGCGATAAAGTCGTGCACTTGATGAACAATTCCATTGACTGGTTGATCGCTTACTTCGGTATTGTGCGTACCGGCGCCTGGGTGGTGCCGCTCAATTTTCGTTTCACGGCCGGAGACATCCAGTATTGCGCTGCCGTGGCCGAACCCCAACTCATTGTCTTCGGCGAGGAATTCGAAGAGCGGATTACTCAAGTCCGGAGGGACATCCCCAGCGCTAAAAACTACATCTGTGCCGGTGCCCAGGTCCCGGCCTATGCCGAGTCGTATGCCGCCCTGACGGCCGACGCAGCCTCCGCGCCCCTGGAGGTCGAATTGGATTACAATGATCCGTGCGGGCTTTATTTCACTTCCGGAACCACGGGCCGGCCCAAACCGATTCTGCTGACCCATAAAAACATGGCCAATGCCTGCATCACGGAAAATGCGCACCATTATCAGACCAAAGACGATAACTTCATCCTGATCCCGCCCCTCTACCATACCGGCGCCAAAATGCATTGGTTCGGCAGTTTGATTGTCGGCGGACCGGCCGTGATCCTCAAAGGGGTTTCGCCTGAAAATATTCTGGAAGCAGTCAGCGAAGAAAAAGGAACCATTGTCTGGTTGCTGGTGCCTTGGGCCCAGGACATTCTGATCAAGCTGGATAAAGGTGAGTTGAAGTTAAGCGATTACAACCTTTCGCAATGTCGCCTCATGCATATCGGCGCCCAGCCTGTGCCGCCCTCCCTGATCAAACATTGGAAAAAATATTTTCCCCAAATGGCCTATGATACGACCTACGGCTTAAGCGAGAGCGCCGGTCCCAATTGCATGCATCTCGGCATTGAAAACATTCATAAGGTCGGGGCCATCGGCCGGCCCGGTTTCAATTGGGAAGCGCGTATTGTGGATGAAGAGGGCCGCAATGTCAAGCAAGGGACTCCGGGAGAATTAGCGGTGCGCGGCAACGGGGTCATGCGCGAATATTACAACAACCCCGAAGCTACCGCTAAAGTGCTCCGGGACGGCTGGTTGTTCACCGGAGATATTGTGCAAGAAGACGAGGATCACTTCATCTATATTGTAGACCGCAAAAAAGACGTGATCATCACCGGCGGCGAAAACGTGTATCCCGTGGAGGTCGAGAATTTTTTGCATACCCATCCGTCGGTTAAAGACGTGGCCGCCATCGGCGTTCCGGACGAGCGCTTGGGCGAACTGGTTGCCGTGGTGATCGATGTGATCCCGGGCAAATCCTTGACCGAAGCGGAGGTCCTGGCGTTTTGCGAGCCATTGCCGCGTTATAAAAGGCCGCGCGTCATTTATTTCGGTGAGGTGCCCCGCAACCCGACCGGTAAAATCGAAAAACCGAAAATCAGGAAAAAGTACACCGGCATGGCCGAGGCTTTTAAAATCTGAAAAATCGATCTGGGATCGATTTTATTTGCATTTTGACGCTTCTATTCGATGCCTTTCATTCTTTTAATTGGAGAAAACTACAATGTCGCATTTAGGTTCTACGGCAACCGGCTTTTTCAATAGACAAAGAGACCATAGGTTTAGGCAATGGAACAGATCGTCGGAGCGCTGATTATAAAATCGAACCGGATATTGCTCGGTTTACGGGCGCCGGGGCGCCGGAATTATCCCGGGGTTTGGGATATATTCGGCGGTCACGTGGAAGCGGGTGAAAGCAAGGATCAGGCGTTGGTCCGTGAGTTGCAGGAAGAATTGGGAATTATACTCAAACGGTGGACTGAATTCGAAACGCTTTTTATCCCCCATTATGAAACTGCACCTGATCGGCTGCGCCTGAATCTATACCTGGCAAAAGATTGGTCCGGAACTCCGGAAAATCGTCAGCCGCACGAGCACAGTGCCTTGGGCTGGTTCACGCTGGAACAGGCTTTGAAATTGAAACGGGCGGTTCCGGCCTATGAAGAAGTTTTTAAGCGTTGTTTTTTATCGGAGGAAAGAGCATAGACAAAGGTCCATTATGATCGGCCGATTCCATCTCGGTTCACAGCCGTCCATTGTTGGGTTGGCTGATTCGCAAAGCGGAAACCAATCTCCCGGAGCGCAGGGTTATTTCAAAACCAGCCAGTATAAATGTCCGTCGCTAAAAAACCGATCGTTTGAATAATCCGCACCGCTCATCGCTTCTACAAAAGATTTTTTTTGAAAGTTCAGGACTCCTCCGCTGTTATGGAGGCTCTCAAACAGAAATTCCCGTTCCGTGTCGATATCGGGATC
>RPPU01000483.1 GCA_003819975.1 Desulfobacteraceae bacterium | reverse complement strand
TATTGAACTGGCTAAAACCTACTTGGTCTGAAAAAAGATTATTTCACCGCAAAGTCGCAAAGGTTTTTATGCTTTTCCCCTTTTCCCGGAGACAGAAAAAAAAGGGGGAATATCCAGTCCTGCGGGGCTTGTTTTCTATAGCAAACAATGCTCGGTTATTGTTTTAGCGGAAATCTGCGGTTAATCATTCTTTGGGTTCAGGGCCCGAACCAAACCGGCAATGGATTGCTTCACATCCTCCGGAGTAGTCGACCCATTCGAAACCGAAATGCGCAAGGCGGTTTGACCTCGCCATTGCGTCGTGCCCATCCAGCAAACACCCTCTTGTTGGATACGGCCGGCCACGGCCGCATTGAGCGTATCCCAGTCTTTGACCCCCGGCGGTTCCAAGCGGCACAACACCTGATTCAAAACCACCTCGTTCAGAATACGCGCCCCCGGAATCTTGCCCAGTTCAGCCGCGAACAACAGCGCCATATCGCAGCAGTTATCGACCAATGCCCGCACGCCGTCTCTGCCCAAATTCCGCAGCGCCGCATAGAGCACAAACCCGCGCGCGCCGCGAATTCTCCGGCGCCCATTGCGAACCGTCCCTAAAACGGTTGTCTGTGTTACCGGCATAGGCACAGTGCGCCGTTTTTAAATTTTGATGGGCAACGGAGTCCCGGATCATGACGACTCCCGAATCATAAGGCACGTTCAACCATTTATGCCCGTCGGTCGCCCAGGAATCGGCTTCCGCAACACCGGCAACCAAATGCCGAAATCTGGGGGAGGCCGCGGCCCAAAGCCCGAAGGCGCCATCCACATGCACCCAAGCCCCATGTTTTTTGCTGAGAGCAATAATCTCGGCCATGGGATCAAAAGCGCCGGTATTGACATTGCCGGCTTGAACGCAGACAATCGTCGGCCCCCGGCAGATTTCCAGTGCTTTTTTGAAATCACTCAAGCGCATGCGTCCTTGTTCGTCGGCCGGGACCGGGCGGATATTTTGAGTGCCCAACCCCATCAGGCGCACGGCCGAATGCACCGTGGCATGGCAGCATTCACCGCAAATGATGTTAATCACAGGTGCGCCTTGCAAACCGTATGCATCCGCATCCCAGCCCTGTTTTTGCAGCACCACATTGCGGGCAACGCTTAGAGCGGTGAAATGAGCCATTTGCGTGCCGGTCACCAGGCCGACTCCGGAATCATGGGGCAACCCGAGCAAATCCAACAACCATTGCCCGACGATCTCTTCGACAACAGCGGCAGCCGGAGAAGTGAGATAGACTTGGGCATTCTGGTTCCAGACCGAAGTCAGCCAATCCGCCGCCACGCTTACCGGCGTGGCTCCGCCGATTACAAAACCGAAGTAGCGCGGGTTGGCATTGTGAACCAGCCCCGGCTCGACTCCCGCCGTCAAGGCCTGAATCGCCTCTTCCGGGGTTTCACCCGTCTCCGGCAAATCTTTTTTTACGTTGGCCAGCAACTCCGCATGGGTTACAGTCACGCCGACCGGCCGGCCCGCCAAGGTTTGACGGTACTGAATCGCCGCTTCGGCCGTATGGGTTAATAATTTTTTTATCACGAGAAATCCTTACCTGAGTGACCAATCATTTCCAACCCTGAAATACGCGAACCACATGCATACGAAAAGAGTCTTCTCTTTTATTCGTATTGCCTGTGGTTCGCGATTAATGGCTCTTTTCTTTTCCGTGTATTCCGTGTGTTCCGTGGTCCCAATGGTTTTCATCCGCCCGCGGTTTGCGGAAAAGCCGTATTACTGTACAAATATTCCATTTTTTCCTTGTGCCGCATCTCTTCCTGCGCCATGCGGATGAGCATTTGCTTGGCCTCCCCTTCCGGCTGCACACCGGCCAGACTCCAATAAAATTTGTAGGACGCGAGCTCGCGATGGGCCGCCACCAGATAAACATCCTTGCTTTCCATGTTTTTCTGAATATCCGGAGCCTCCAGATGCTCGGCGATTTTATAATCGACCACCTGATCCGGCGAGAGACACGAAGATCCGCACCCGCCGTCGCGATACTTCACCAAAAACTCCTTGTGTTTCTTCTCCTCGCCGGCAACGAACTTCAAGGCCTCTTTGGCGATCGGGTCAGCAACCCGACTGAACAAATCCATGTAAAAAACAAAAGCCTCCTCTTCCTTCTGAATGGCGGTTTCAATGAGCAAAAGTAATTTGGGATCTTTCATCATTTTCTCCTTTGTTGATAAAATTTGATTTTTTCTGTTTAACCGATATTCGGGACAAGTAAAAGGATTGGGGATTTCAGCTGCTATCCCTCCATCACCCCCCAGGATTCGCACCAGCCGCCGAACGGCCGCATGGCTTCCGTGGTTTCCTTTTGAATCTGAGTAACGAATTCATACGTAACACGGCTTTTAATCTGAAAGGAAAGGTAACCGTTACACCCGTCTTCTTCCGGCTCTCCCTCCTCGGGATCGACAGTTTCGATGTTTGCATATTTTGATTTCAGCAAACGCACCGCCTCTTCCGCCGGAGGCCACTCCTCGAAATCCACGTTAAAATCCACCTGATATTCCTTGTTGAAATCAAAATGATCGGCTTCCAGCCCGCTTAACACCTCGCCATCAACGTCGTTCGGCCAATCCATTTTTTGCTCCTCCCCTTAAAGAATTTTTAAGTTTTCATTCACCTCTATCATATCATTTCTGTTCCATTATCTGCTCGGAACGTCTCATTTTTCTTCAAGTTTTCGACATTCAGATCATCCCCGGTAAAACTATACCGTGAACCCGCCCTCTTGTTAAAAATCTTTGATTTTCGATAGCCACCCTATTAGGAATGAGGGAGCCAACCATTGTGCCCCCTCTTTGAACTAAATGATTCAAATAAGATAATATGAAAAGTTTATCATTTTTATCAATTTTACGTGGAAAATTCAAGAAAAATCATCAGAACAAGGTGTTTTGATCGCCCAATTTATCTCATTATTTTATATAGTTAAATAAATCCATCTCACCAAAGACTATAGGGGACACAAAAAGGCTTTCACCTCTTCACTCTCCGGCCCTTAACTGTGAACCGTGAACCGTGAACCTTGGAACTTTCCCACTAAATTTAAGTTTTGCCTCCAATCGGCCGATGCTGAATGAGGAAATATCTATTTCGCCCAAGGGCAAACCTTTCGAAAGAAGGGGACGCAAAGCTTCCGGCCTTAATTCGTCGGATCGACGAAAATGGCAGCGGGGCTGCCAGGCAATCGCCAAACCCCTTTCTTGCGGAAGCGGGTTTTTTATTTTTGGATGGAGGGGATCATCCATGCAAATTACCGGTTCTTACATGAATTATTTAAGCGTATCCAATCTGCTTACCCCTCTCGGGGTTCAGGGCGCCAGCGATCTCGTGATGAATGTTTTCAGGCAAAGCGTGGCGCAGCTTCAGGAAAAAGTCGGGCAACAGATTTTTTCAAATGACTCAAACAAGGCCTTGCAAGGTTTTTATCAAGAACTGACGGATCTCTCCGCTGCGACCGCGCGCCTGACCGCAGATACCCCGGAATCGGTTTTTAACGATCGCAGCGCCGCTTCTTCCGATACCAAGATTTTAGGCGCCACGGCCTGGGACGCCTTCTCCGCCGAGAGCGGCGCCACCGAAGCCATTTATCAGATCCAAGTGCAGCAATTGGCCCAGACTCAGGAAAACGCAGGCACGGCCCTCGAAGCCGCGGCCGGCGGACTGCTCTCATCCGGCGCTTATGAATTTGAAATCGGCGCGAACGGGCAAACCCATACCCTGCGTGTCGAAATTTCCGGAACGGAAAGCAATGAAGAATTGCTCTCTATAATCGGGGAAGCGATCGACCGTGCGGATATTGGCATCAACACCCAAATCGTTTCCGACAGCGTCTCCGGCACCGCCCAGTTGATTCTAAGCTCCGCCGAGACCGGGACCGCCGTCGCTTTTACGGTTGCGGATACCGTGGGCGACCTGGTGAACCGAACCGGGATTGCTTCAATCAAAACCCAGC
>RPPU01000482.1 GCA_003819975.1 Desulfobacteraceae bacterium | reverse complement strand
CGGTAACGCCCAGAAAAAAACAGTTGCTCGCCTGCGCCAATTTGGCGAGTTCATTTTGCCAGGTCTTATCGGTCATCGGGAACTCCTTTAAATAAGTTCAATTCGCAACTTCCGGCTTAATAGGCCCTTGGTGGGCCGATCAGTAGGGGCGACCGGCCGGTCGCCCCTACGCGTGATACCCGCGCTCTTATCGACGCCAAATAATCAATGATTTAAGCATCAGTCCTTAATGTAAACCAATCTCGGTCGACCTGCAAGACTTGAATGGGAAGGCTAATACGTTTATGGCATTGCAAGATCTCTTGCAGACGGGTTCCCGCTTAAAAAAAAGCCCCTGCTCAATGACTCAAGCAGGGGCTTCAAAAAAATCCGTTGTCCGGAATTCATGTTTTATTGATCCTGGATTTTCAGGATCAATAAAACTTTAGTCTTTGGCTTTGGTAATCCGCATGGCGTAGAACGACCGCCAAATGAACACGGTGGAAATCAGGAAAAACACGATCGCCAGGAACATGCTCATGCCGCGTGAAAGGGTGATGGCCAATTCCACGGCCAATAACCCGAACAGGGTGGTGAATTTAATGACCGGGTTCATGGCCACGGAAGAAGTGTCTTTGAAAGGATCGCCGACCGTGTCGCCCACAACCGTGGCGGCATGCAGCGGCGTGCCTTTTTCCTTAAGCTCGGTTTCCACGATCTTCTTGGCATTGTCCCAAGCGCCGCCGGCATTGGCCATGAAAATCGCCTGGAATAAACCGAAAATCGCGATGGAAATCAGGTAACCCACAAAGAAATAGGAATCCACGCAGGCAAAAGCCAAGGTGGCGGTAAAGACCGCGAAAAAGATGTTGAACATACCGCGTTGCGCGTATTTGGTGCAGATTTCAACAACTCGTTTGGAATCTTCAATGGAGGCTTTTTCAGACGAGCCGTCCAGTTTGATATTGGCTTTGATGAATTCCACGGCCCGGAAAGCACCGGTCGAAACCGCCTGGGTGGCTGCGCCCGTGAACCAATAGATCATGGCGCCGCCGGCGATCAAGCCCAGCAGGAACATGGGATTCAGAATCGAAAAGTTGCCGGCCACCAAGTCCAGTTGCGCTTGGGTGATCATCCCTTCGCCGCCGGTGACATTCTTAGCCAACAAAACCACGATGGAGAAAATCAGGGTTGTGGCGCCGACCACGGCCGTACCGATCAACACCGGTTTGGCGGTCGCTTTAAAAGTGTTGCCGGCTCCGTCGTTTTCTTCCAAGTAGTCCTTGGCTTTGTCGAAACGCGGTTCAAAGCCGAATTCTTTTTTGATCTCTTCTTTGATGTTGGGCAGGGTTTCAATGGTGGAAAGTTCATACACTGATTGGGCATTGTCCGTAACCGGGCCGTAGGAGTCCACGGCAATCGTTACCGGCCCCATACCCAAGAAGCCGAAGGCCACCAAACCAAAGGCAAAAACCGAAGGCGCCAGCATCAAGGTGCCCAATCCCAAGGTGGATACGCCGTAAGCAATGGCCATCAGGGCTAAAATGGCAAAACCCATCCAATAAGCGGAAAAATTACCGGCCACAAACCCGGACAAAATGTTTAGGGATGCGCCGCCCTCGCGCGCCGAGTTCACGACTTCCTGCACATGGCCCGATTTGGTGGAGGTGAAAATCTTGACCAATTCGGGGATCAAGGCGCCGGCCAAAGTGCCGCAAGTGATGATGGTCGCCAGTTTCCACCAAACAGATCCGTCGCCC
Source organism: Desulfobacteraceae bacterium (assembly GCA_003819975.1). The sequence continues at coordinate 2,264 of RPPU01000482.1, read as the reverse complement.
ACACTTGGGATCAGAAAATAAGAAGCCAAATAAGTGACACCGATGGAAATGCCCGAAGTGACCCAAACCAGCGAGGTCAAAGGCGCTTCAAAATTCATCTTGTCCACGGTAGCATAACGAGCCTTGGCGAACATTTCATTGAGCCAGTAAGAAACCGCGCTGGTGATGATCATCATGACGCGCATGACAAAGATCCAGACCAGCAATTGGATTTGGACGGTGGGATCGGCCACGGCCAGGATGATAAAAGTGATCAAGGCCACGCCGGTCACGCCATAGGTCTCGAAACCGTCGGCCGTCGGGCCGACCGAGTCGCCGGCATTGTCGCCCGTGCAGTCGGCGATGACGCCGGGGTTGCGGGCATCGTCTTCCTTGATATTAAAGACGATTTTCATGAGGTCCGAACCGATGTCCGCGATCTTGGTGAAGATACCGCCGGCAATACGCAGGGCGGCCGCGCCCAAAGATTCGCCGATGGCAAAGCCGATAAAGCACATACCGGCCAAATTACCCGGGATATAAAGGATAATGGCCAACATGATCAGCAATTCGACCGAGATCAGCAACATGCCGATGCTGATGCCGGACTGTAGGGGAATGGCATAGGTCGGGAACGGTTTGCCTTTTAAGCTGGCAAAGGCCGAACGGGAATTTGCAAAGGTGTTGACGCGAATGCCGAACAGGGCCACGCAAAAGCTGCCCGCAATACCGATCAGGGAGAAGAGCACGATGATCAGCACGTTAAAGGCGCCGACCGGTTTGAGCCACCCGAAATAAATCACGATAATGCCGCCGATGAAGAGCCACAAGAGCATGATGAATTTCAATTGGGTGAAAAGATAGGTTTTGCAGGTTTCATAAATGAGTTCCGAAATCTCCAACATGGATTTATGCACCGGCAGGTTGCGCAGGTGCTTGTACATGACTAAACCGAAAAACATGCCCAAAAAACAAATGAGCAAACCCCAGGACAACAGGGTATGACCGGTCATGCCTAAAAAGGTTATGCTGCTGATATCGGGGAGCACGAGCTCCGCCTCGCTGGCAAAGGCCGGGACCGATGTCAAAACGGTTCCGATCGCCGCCAGCCACATTACGATGCGACCCCAAAGCCGCATACCACTACTGCCTTGCTTATGATTCATAGTGTCCACCTCTACGTTATTTGATTTTAAAAAAACGCGCGGATTATAATCGCCGTCGCCCCCAATGTCAAGGTCAATTTCCCAAAAACACGACCGAGCGGATCGTTTTTGCCGGTTCTTTTAAGCGATGTAAGGCTCTGTTTTTAAAAGATTTTTCGTACATTTCTTCTCGAGATTAACCGCCTAAAAAATCGACTCAAACCCTTGCCCCTGTTTTCGGTTAAACGAAGGACCCATCGCATTCGCCGGAACGCACCGGATCGCCGCCCAAAGACCGCCAGGTCCACGGTAAATTTGTTCTCCACGTAAACACCTGATTTTACGTAAGGGGCGGAAAATTGAAATCTCGGTATTTAAAGTCTTTTGCGGCAGAACAAATTTGCCGTGCCGCCTGATCATATCGCGCTTGACAGCGCGGGGACGATAGAGGATAGTCGCCCCAGTGAAATTCAACCGCTCCGCGATGCCTTGAGGTGCATGCTTTTGTCCCTAAAAATCGAAAACGATCTTCTGATCCAAGCCCGGCAAACACTCCGGGAGCGTTTCGGTTATCGCGATTTCTTGCCGGGCCAGGAACAGGCGCTTCGCACGATTTTCCGCAAACAAGATGTTTTAATCGTTATGCCCACCGGTTCGGGCAAGTCTTTATGCTACCAACTCCCCTCTCTGGTGTTAAATGGCTTGACTCTGGTGGTTTCGCCTCTGATCGCCCTGATGAAAGACCAGGTCGACGCGCTGTCGAACTGGAAAATCCCGGCCACCTATATCAACAGCACTCTGACCGCCCCTGAAATCTCCGTCCGCCTGGAACAAATCCGGAGCGGCCGCTATCGACTGCTCTATGTGGCGCCGGAACGATTTAAAAGCAAATGGTTTCTGGATGAAATCAAGAAACTTCCGATCGCCCTGTTCGTGGTCGACGAGGCCCACTGCATCTCCCAATGGGGCCACGACTTCCGGCCCAGTTATCTGCTGCTCAAAAACGCGATCGCTTTTCTGGGCCAACCTCAAATCCTGGCGCTCACCGCCACAGCCACGCCGGAAGTGCGCAGCGATATCATGGCCGCGCTCTTCCCCCAAAAACCCGAGCTCTTGCTCACCGGCTTCGACCGCCCCAAT
>RPPU01000481.1 GCA_003819975.1 Desulfobacteraceae bacterium | reverse complement strand
GACCAAAATGAGCCGGAATTGTTTTAGCCTGTTATCTTAAGTCCGGCATTCCGGCCTGTCATGATTTTGCGGAACAAAATCATCAGTTAGCCGGAATTACTTCACTCTTACAACTTTCACACTCAGACGCACGACCGTGCGTCTCTACTTTCTTACGTTCAAACTTTCACACCTTTTCACGTTCACATTTGCCCTTGCCAATGCGTGACTACAAAAATATCACCCAACTTAAACGCCGCCAGATCGTGTGCGGCTGTTTGGGCTTTATCCAAAGATGAAAAAAGGCCGAAAACCGTCGGCCCGCTGCCGGTCATTAACGCTCCTTCAGCCCCGGCTTTCAATAAATGACTTTTTATTGAATCAATAACCGGGTAATGAGCGATCGTCACCTGCTCAAGATCGTTTTCCAAGATAGACGCAATAGAGGAAAACCTAAATTTTAAACATTTTCTTATATACCCATCTTCATCTCCTGTCAACCCCAATTTCAGGTTGGCATAAACCCAGGCGGTTGAAATTTCCAGGGGCGGATGCACAATCACATACCTCATTTCAGGCCAATTTTCGATCGGCTCCAAAATTTCGCCGATACCTCTGGCAATGCAAGGCCGGGGTTGTAGAAAAAAAGGCACATCCGCGCCTAATTGAACCGCCATACTGCTCAATTCGGCAAAAGAAAAAGGCCTGGAAAACAATTCATTTAAAGACCGCAGCGTGGCGGCCGCATCGCTGCTCCCCCCGCCCATTCCGGCTGCCACTGGAATACCTTTTTTAAGCTTAATCTGAACCCCCGCTTTAAGACCGGCTTGCTTCAGAAATAATTCCGCGGCCCGATAAACCAGGTTGTCGGCGTTGTTCGGAACCCTAAAGCCTTCGGAAGTCAGGGTGATTTCGGAGACGGATTTTTCCAGTTCCAACTCATCAAAAAGGGTGATCGGCGCCATAATGGAAACCAAGTCATGGTAACCATTCGGCCGCCGGCCAATGACTTTGAGTCGCACATTCAGCTTGGCAGGAGTTTTGATATATATTTTGTCCATGTTGTTTTTTGTCATACATCATCGGGAATATGGGCTTCTTAGGTCAACAATATCTACAATTTACCCTATAGGTGCATAAAATATAACGCAAAACGCATAGGGATGCTTGTTTTACAGTCTAAATTAAAAAAATCCCTGCCGACGCAAGAATACACTGTAAGTGGATTCGAGAAAAACTATAAATTGCCATCAGACCGATCATCCTGAGCTTGTCGAAGGATGAATTTTACTACCACGTAATGCTCACCCTTCGACAAGCTCAGGGTGAACAGGGAATAGCTCTCGAAAAAGTATGCAACGTTGGGGTTTATTGTCGATAGGATTTGCAATGCCGTTAACCCTACGCCGTCATTCCGGCAGGCCATGATTTTGAAGAACAAAATCATCATTTAGCCGGAACCCATCTTTTCATCCGTCATACCGGCATGGTGTTAGCTTGTCACGCTGAAAGCCCTGCGAAGGCGGGCCTGTTCGCCGTCCTGCTCGCCGGACAAATTCTTTGGTAGACGAGAGGTCTTACAAAGGCGGATCACATTCACACTTTCTCACGTTCAAACGTTCTCACATTCACACATTCGCACGCTATTTGCTCGCTTTTACGAACCGTATGCGCAAATCCGCCAGCATGCTCTCTAAAAAATGTTTCTCATCATCATTCAGATTTCCCTTGGTCTTTTCCTGGAGCATGGCAATGATATCGATCGAATGCTTTGCCAAGACCAGGTCGGTTAATTTTTCATTGGTTTCAGGGTCCGGAATTTCGCCCAGATGCAAAAGGGCTGAGGAACTAAGGCTGAAAATCAGGGAACTGAAATTAACTTCCGGCAAAGGCGGCCGCTGGGCTTCCGCAGCCCTGGCTTGGGTTTTCCGGCTCTCTTCCTTGACGGCTGTTTTTTCCGTTTGTTGGCTTTCTTTTTTCAATTCTCCGCCTTCATCAAAACTCCGGCGGTCCTTGATGACAAAACCTTTTTCCTCTTCAGCCATGATATACCCTCCTATTTGGAATTAAACATGAGAAAGTGTGAACGTGAGAACGTAAGAAAGTGTGAAAGCGAGCCACGTCGAAGGTGGTAAGATCGGAATAGATTCCGTCAAAATTTTGGCTTGTCACATCGTTACGCCGTAGCCTATTTGCGAAGGCCGATCATTTTCACACATTCGTTCATGATTTCTATCAATTTTAGACCCGAGATTCAAGCCGATTATGAATTAGCCGAATAAATAATTGATTTTAATTGACTTTTCATAAAAAATCCAATAGACTTCGCAAAAATATAGTGGTCCTATTATTTTTAATAAAAATCCAATAAAAAGCCTTGACATCATTTTTTAAACCTTGATATAGTTCTGGTAATTTTATTTTAAGTCGCTAACCTATCGAAATTAGTAACAAACTTTACAGAAAGGGGGTGAAAAAAGCTACACTTGGTGAGTATTTTTTACCACACTTATTGCTTAGTGCTTAACAAATTAAATTTTTTAGGAGGAAAGAAAGATGCGTAAATTATTTTTAGTGTTAATTATTGCTTTAATTGCCGCTCCGTTGGCTCTGGCTACCACAGCCGATAAAATGAATTTTTACGGCCGCGTTTGCGTGAGAACCACGATTGTCGATCAAGATAAAGAATATACGGCAACCGGCGTAGATGATACGGATACCAACTGGAGCCTGGACGCTTCCCGTATCGGCTTTGATTTCACAGTCAGCGATGCCTTGAGCGCCAAAGTGGAAATGAACGCTTCCGGAGGCAACGTGAAATATCGTCATTGGTACGGCGCTTGGAAGTTCAACGATAACGGAACTTTCGTGGTCGGCCACACCTGGGCTCCCACTTTCGTGGCTTTAACCAGTTCAAACATTGGATCCGGCGACTATGGCGAAATGATGGGCTCCTTAAGAGAAAGCGGTCTTCAACTTTGGTATAATCTCGGCGGCGGTCAGTTGAAAGTTGCGGCCTTAGCGCCTAGCGTAACCCAAGCTTACAGTATTGACACAAGTACTCTTGGTACTACTGCTTACGCATGGAACGATACGGATACCACCCTGCCCAAACTGGAAGTCAGCTATAATCACAAATTCAGCATAGTTGATATGACTTTCTTCGGTGGTTACAATTCGACTGATGCGGAAGATACCTACGTTTCCGGCACAAGCAGCGTCAGCATTGATTCCTATGTATTGGGCCTTACTGCTGCCGTTGATTTCAAACCGGCCTATTTCAAAGCCGGCGTTTTCATGGGCCAGAACCTTTCCCAATATGGTTATTTCGGCATTGCTGCCGTTGCTCAACCTGTAGTGGGTATTAATACCGCCACAGGTACTTCCTTTTCTTACAGCACATATGATGTCGATTATTTTGGCTGGACACTGGTTGCCGGTTTTGTCGTAAATGATCGGTTTGAAGTCGAAGGTTCATGGACCCATGCGGAATCCGAATTGGATGTTAACTACTTAGGCGCTGGCGGTACCAGAAACCTTGAAGCCGATCAATTTTCTTTTTTAGCCACTTATAAATTAGCCGATGGCGTTTATATCTATCCTGAAATCGTCTTTCATGATCAAGGCGATGATGAGATTACAATGATCGGTGGTTCTACTACTACCACCGAACGCGGCGGCTACAACGAATACGGTATTTACTGGAGAATCAATTTCTAGTTTCAGTTGATTGATCCAATTTTTTTAAAGACCCGGGAGAAATCCCGGGTTTTTTTTCGACTGCCCCTAATGTCCGCAGATTTCTATCTGCGCCTAATCATGTATATTTCGTCTAAAGATATTAAACCCTGCTTGGCAATAAACGATCGCTATTTTATAACAAGCATCTGCCTATCTCCAAAGTCATGCTCAAAAAACTCACCCCTTTCAAATCAATCCATTTCCCTTTTGACTTTTAAACACCTCTTGCATTATAAATGTCTTTTCGATCCTGAAAAACATTGAATCGAAAAAACATCATTCCGG
>RPPU01000480.1 GCA_003819975.1 Desulfobacteraceae bacterium | reverse complement strand
GGGACATCCTATATAACTCCTGTCAAGCAAAAAATAAAACACTGTAAAAACAGAGAGTTACTCAAGCTGATAAACATTGAATAAACTACTCCTTTAGTTCAAGAAAGAACCGTTTAACGTTCGGCGAACGACTCGCTTGAAGCGAACTCCCCTACCTAAGCGTTATGATTATCCGATCTATTCTGCTTTGTGCAAAATGACCCATCATCCCTTATCCAGGTTAGTGAGTAAAGCGAGAGGCCCGGTATTGTCCCTCCCGAGGTCCGAAAAAAAAGGCCTCTACGTCCATAATCGGGCTCTCTCGCCGAACAAACAAAATATGTTTTCTCTCCTAAGAGATGCTTAAATATTCCGGATTAAACGCCTCCTTTTTCTTCATCAGGGTCCAGGCAATCACCAGCATCTTGGCCGCCAATTTCACCCGCATTTTGGTCTTGATCCCGCGTTCCTTTTCCCGGCCTCTTATTTTTTCAGTAAAATACTGGATGAACTCTTTGTTCCGGGTCGCGGCGACCAAAGCCGCTTGGTACAAGGCATACCGTAAACCGGCTTTACCCTTCTTGGAGATCACGGGAACCGCACTGTCCGAGGTTTTACCGCTACGGTTCGCATTTAAATCATAACCCGCGATACGAATCACTTGGTTCAGATTGTCGAAACGAAACGGGTCCCCGAGCGCGGCCAGTACCTTAGCGCTCACGTCCGGCCCAAATCCCGGTATGCTCAAAAGCAAAGGATATTCCGGAAATAACAGGCAGATCTCTTCTATCTTTTCGTCTAGGGCTTTAAGCTTTTTCCGGATCTCGATCAATAATTCTACCATCATTTTGCCTTCAAATTGTAAAGCCGGCCCGGCTTCGCAACCAATGGATATCGGGGCTATCGCCCAGATCTTTTTTAACCGTTCCAAAATGTCCCCGCGTACCAGCCCAGGCGCCACGATCCTTGAAAATTCCTTAAAATCCATAATGGCGATAGCCCGCGGTTCCAGACACCATTTCACGAGGCTCAAAAGATAGGGTCCGCCATTGGCAAAGAATCGGTCCAGTTCCGGGAAAAACTGAGCCAACAGATGATTGCGGATTCTTACCCTTAACCCATGTTCCTGCTTTTTTAATCTTATTTTTAACGACAATAAGCTTCGCAGCTCTCTTAAAGGTAAAGGCGGATGGTCATAGAAAAGGCATTTTCCCTGGGAAATCAAATCGGCGACATTGGCGCCGTCTTTGGCATCATGTTTATCCCAGCGGCCATCCAGTAAAACCCGATTTTTTTTAACCGCTTCTCCGGAAACATAAACCAACTTTTGTCGATCGTTAATCAGGTATTCAGCCAAAGGTTTATGATAGCAGGCCGTGGGTTCCAATCCAAAGACCACTTTAGAAAGTCCGTTTTGCACCCGGATCGCCTCGGCTTGGATTTTCAGTTTTTCAAAGCCTTCGGCGTCATTCTGAAATACCAACCGTTTCAAAAGGGTTTTTCCGGTGGCGCTTCCCATAAAGGCGTTATGGTCTTCCTTGGCAATGTCGATGCCCACGATGAGATATTCCTTTGAGCCTCTGATTTCCTTTTTGAATTGACGAAAATCCCTAATCCTGTTACAATCAAATCCTTCCATAAGAGACCTCCTTGTTGAGATTGATGGATCTTGACAACTTCAACTTAACAGGAGGTTTCTTGTTTTCATAGTCTATAAAGTAAATTTTTATTATGCTACTCTTATAAGTTTTATCTGCTTCTACTTTAATATATAACGTCCATAAAATTATAAAATTCTTTAAAGAAGGAAAAAGTGGGGTCAGATCTGTCCTTGACTCTTTCATGAACCTAAAAAAAGCAGTTAGGAATTAAATTCCAGCAAAAGTGGAGGTGGAGCAAGCGCCCGACCCCTTAAAAATTTGATCAAGGCCCGGCTTAAAATCTGCCGCCACCGCTCCGCCCAGCTCAACTGCTCCGCAGATGTCCGAAGCCATTCGAAAAAATGACTTAACCGGCCCATGATTCTTTTCAAAGCACGCCGGTTGCCATGCGCACTGGTTAAGATAAGATGGGTCTGTCCCGAATGAGTCGTCTTTCTTCCCACCGCTTCCATCAACAACGGCCGACTCGTAATCGCTTCGGCATGTCGTTCCGGTATCGCCAATCGCGCAAAGATCGACCACCAATTGTAAATTAAAGCCGTATTCTGCGCCATAACCTGACAGCGGTGTAGGTCCTGAGTCGTGAACCCTCCCCAACCCCATTGATTCTTCAATTCATCAAAGTTGTTTTCCACATCGGCTCGATCTCGATAAAACTGTGCTATCGGTAATATCTCTTCCTTAAGCGAGGTCACGACAACCCCGTATTCATAACGTTTAACGGCCTCTCCGGTCCTGATAAACTCAAATTCTTGTTGGCCTTCTTCGGCCTGATGGGCCAAGGCCACTTGGCCTTTCAGTTCCCGGCGCAGCACAATCACCCGACGGATACGCGACCAACCTTGCAGTTTCAGGGTCGATTCAATCCCTTCAAATCCTTGCCCGGCAGCCACCCATTCTTGTTTGTAAAATAATTTCTCTACCAACCGTTGCACATTCCGGGTCAGTCGGAGTTTAAATAAATATAAAATCCCGGCTTCTTCCGCTTCCCGCATCATGTCCTCGTTGCCGAAGGCACTGTCGCCGCGGATAAAGGCGGGTCGGGCATCTACCGGTAACCTCTTAATCAATTCAAACACCCCGGAACGGCTGTATTTCCCGGCTGTTTGATTCCCCGGCTTAACTTCTACGTCCAATATCAGTCGTAAATTGGCTATAAAGCTGGTGTGGAAAGCATGCGAGGGCCGGCCCGGTTTGTGGGGATTAAAACCTACAGCCGCCCCTTCTTGATGTCCATAAAGCGGTTTTACGGTCGCATCCATATCCAGTATCCAAGGTTCGTACAGCAGCATCTCCCAGCAGCGGCGCAGATGTTTTTGTTGCCATTCCTTGCACTTTTCCGGCATGGTCTTCGAAAATGCGCGTCTCACAGAGTCTTCACTTAAAACTTTCTTCATTCCCAGCATCTCCGGATTTACCTGATCGCTACGGATCGTGGTAACGTGGGCATAGCGCCGGTGTCCGGCCAATACGGAAAGCAACATAGTTCCCAACACATCCCGTTTACTGGGCGCATTGGGGCTAAGGTAGGAAAGGGGGCAATCCTTAACCCAAGGCTCAAAGAGTTCCGCTGATTTTAGAAAATTGATGAAAAAGGGAAGTTGCCCTAACGGGGTCACTTCCGCCTGCGGATCCCATTCTACGTGCACTCGGCCTGCAAATGTATCGATGATTATGGACTCCGCATCCTCATCTTGCCATTCACCCATTGGGTGAGCCAATTTCATGTCTCTTTTTGTATCCATGTCTCCGTTTTATATGGCTTTTTACAATCTTTGTATATCTTTAACTGCCGAATATAGGCTAAACGATTCGCCCGGGAAATAGCAGAAAGCGATAAACATGAGCCAAAAGATCCAAGACTGTTTTTTCATTCACGCCCCTCATTTGAAACGAAATATACCATTATCTTAATAAAATTAAATACTATTTACTCGTTTCCAAGCAAGCATTGCGTCTTGCTCGTTCAAATCTAATTCCAATAGAATTATCAAACGATTTCTATTGGGGGTTTCTATTGAGGATTTCTATTGAGGATTTTGTAGATCTTTAAACCACACATGAATTTGAGAGTCAAGATAAACCTTATAAAGTTCGATGTTCACTGTTATGGAATGTATAGACATGCTGCCTTCGCTGAAATGCCGAAATAAGGGCATATGAACAGTCGAGGAGAAAGATGAATGGTGGGTGATTAAAATGGACCCAATGCCGGGATGAAGGGAAGAAACCGCGTGAAAGTGAGAAAGTGTTGTTGATTGCCACAATAAATGGGCTAAAATTATCAAATTAAAAGGAACTGATTAAACGGGAGACAGTAAAGGATTTCCGAATTAATTGGACTATGAGGAAAGAGGAGGCCGGATAAAGATC
>RPPU01000479.1 GCA_003819975.1 Desulfobacteraceae bacterium | reverse complement strand
GGTATAACATCTATCGCACCGATGCGGCCGGTAAAACCGTGAAAAACAGTACGACCGCAGCGGGACTTTTTTTCGATAAAGGCCTGACTCCGGGCGCGACCTATATTTACAATGTCAGTGCTTATAACAACCTCAACAAGGAAAGCGCTTTGACCCCAAATCAAACCGTGACCCTGCCGAACACCCAAGTCTCGGCCGGCTACAAGCATGTTGTCGGCTTAAAAAAGAACGGCACGGTCGTGGCCGCGGGCGATCCGAGCAGTTTCACCGACAGTGAAGACAACGATCTCAATGAATGGAAAGATGTCAACCAATGGAAAGAGATCGTGCAAGTTGCCGCCGGTTATTATCATACGGTGGGTCTTACGAAAGACGGTAGGGTCGTGGCCGTAGGCGACCCGAGCGGTTACACCGACGATAAAGGTCATCATGTCAATGAATGGAAAGATATCGTCCAAATCGCAGCCGGCACGCATACGGTCGGCTTGGATAAAGAAGGCAATGTTTGGGCCTTGGGCGATAACATATACGGCCAATGCGATGTCAGCGAATGGAAAAACATTCAAGAAATCGCGGCGCAAGGACAAGTGACCCTTGGGTTGTGGAAAGACGGGGTTCCTCAAATCGCTCACGCGGGCCGAGACCTGTACACTCAATTTAATACGATGGATACACAATGGTCACAATTGGTTCAAGTCTCGACCAGTGTTACCAATTGTGCTGTCTTGCATAGATCGGGCACGGTCTGGTCCGATGCCCTGGACGATGATGAAATCGCCGATATGAACAAATGGCCCGATAGCCGTATCAAGCAAGTGACGGCCGGATACAACTTTGTAATCGGTTTGACCGAGGATAATAAAATTGTGACTTCATGCAAAGCCAACGGTAATTGTCGCGGTCTCGAGGGTACGGAGAATGTGGCCCGGCTTTCCAGTACTTATTATCACGACGCTGTAGCACTGAAGAACGACGGTAAGGTCGTGTTTAGCGGCCCGGACGGTTACGGCCAGAATGAGGCTGCGCAGTGGAACCTGAACGACATAACCGGTCCGGCTAAGCCCGTGTTGACCGCCGGAACGAAAACGAGCACAACCCTGACCTTCTCCTGGTCCGCGGTGACCGACGACCTGACCAGCGTCAAAGGTTATGCGATTTACCGCAACGGCAATTTAATCGGCGCCACCACGGGCCTCACCTACACGGATCGGGGTCTGCGGCCCTCAGGTACTTTCGAATATAACGTGATCGCTTATGACATCATGGACAACCTGAGCGCCACCAGCAATACCTTGACCATGACCACCGCGGCTCCGACCAATACGGCTATGATTGCGGCCGGAGATTCGCACACCGTGGGCCTGAAAAAAAACGGTTTGGTCGTGGCCGCAGGCAAGGCGACTTCTTATAGCAATAACCAAGGCGGTCATGTGAACAAATGGGTCGATATCGTTCAGATCGCGGCCGGACCATGGCACACGGTTGGCCTGAAAAAAGGCGGCACGGCCGTGGCTGTAGGATCGAATGATTTTGACCAATGCACTCTTAACTCAACCGATTGGCAAAACATCGTGCAAATCGCGGCCGGAAGCAGCCATACGGTCGGTCTGAAAAATGACGGCACAGTTGTGGCTGCGGGAGACCATGGTGGCGGCCGATGCGATGTGGATATATGGAACGATAATAATCAAGACATTCTGCAAGTGGCGGCCGGGGCCTTCCATACGGTCGGTTTGACGAGCGGCAATACAGTCGTAGCCGTGGGAGATGCAGAAGCGTATAGTAACGGTGAGCGGCATGTTAACCAATGGAAAGATATCGTGCAAGTGGCGGCCGGTTATAATTACACCGTAGGTCTTACGAAATATGGTACGGTTTTAGCTGAGGGAATCGATACCCGCGGCACACTCGGAGTAGAAGGCTGGACCGATATCGTGCAGATCTGGGCCGGAGGAATTCTGACCGTCGGTTTGAAAAGTGACGGCAACATCGTAGCCACGGGTTATGACGCCCTAGGATGCGATGGGTATACTAAATGTCTGCAAGACATCGTCGATTCCTTGAATATGGACAAAGACATTGTGCAATTTTCATCCTTTGGCAATCATGCGGTTTTCTTAAAGAAGACCGGTGCTGTAAAAGCCCTGTACGAAAATGGCACCGGTGCATGCGAAGTATCCGGGTGGAACTTGAATGACGCCTCTGTTCCGGACGGGGTTACGGTCTTGAACAACGGCCAGAGCTTGTCCAATCTTTCCGCAAGCAGCGGCAAGTGGCTTTATTACAAAATCGAGGTTCCGGCCGGAGCCGAAAACCTGGTGGTCAAAACCTCGGGCGGAACCGGCGATGCCGATCTTTATTTAAAGTTCGGTTCCAAACCGACTACGAGCAGCTTTGATGGCAATAAATCTGATGGAAGCTCAAATACCGAAACTTGTACCATAACGGATACTACTTCCGCAGGGTTCTGGTATATCGGGATTTATGCTTCGAAAGCGTTTTCCAAATTGACGCTGACGGTTAGTTATCCGTAAAAAATAGGGGCCAAGGGGTCGAGGAGTCGAGGGTTCAAGTGAAGACACATAAGAACAGAATCCTCGACTCCTTGGATTCCGGCCATAGAATAGCAGGCCCTTAATGTTTGATTTTTGACGAGTGGGGGGCAATGGAGTAACAAAAAACATTATCATTCTTACAACTCATAGCGCCACGTCCCTCTCCCTTTGACGGAAAAGGTCACAACTTTTATGAATCGCAAAAGTTGTTACACGGGCAACACGGAGAGAGTAAAAGAAAGAAGGCTATTTAACCGCCGACTCCGCGCAGCGCGGTGCAAGTAACCACAAACAAAATTATGCGGCAATTTAATTTATTAGATTCACTGCTAATTATAAGCGGACGGCGCAAGAGAAACCGAACAAGCCTCGCAGAGCTGATTGTTATTCGTTCCGCGGTCGCGGGACGAATAGGAAGAAAATCTCGTCCTTCTTGGTCTGTCCGGAGACTGGAGTAATTTCAGAATTTTCTGAAATTACGTCATCTGTGGTAAAAAAAGGATTTAGCTGCCCCCTGTGTTCAGTAACTGACTTATGTATAAAGATCAGTTGACGGGAGAGGACACAACTTTTATGAATCACAAAAGTTGTTACGGGTGAGGGCGATAAAAAAGTTTCATCGGTCTATATTATTCCCGAAGTGACGGAATTTGATCAGGAGAAGAAATATGAAAAAGCAAAGAGCAACAATAGGCATATGGTCTTTATTTTTGATGATCATTTTTATTTTGATCGGCCCGGCTTCCGCCGGAACCGTTCAAAATTATGTTTCCGGCAATAAGGCGGGAACCGCCTTTACCTTGACGCCCCAAGGGCTCGCTCCCATCCCATCGCTCTCAACAACCAACGGCAAGGCGATCGTCAAGTTCAAAGCCTTGCCCCTGGTCAAATTCAAAAACGCGGCTTTATCCGCGCGCAGCAGCTCTTTGTCCGCCGTGCAAAGCGTGCAGGCCCGGTTTAAAAGCGACGTGCTGGCTCTGGAAAACAATGCCCAAAAGAATAAAGGTTTAAGATCGCTCGCTTTAAACCAGGTAGTTAAAAAAACTTATAAGAATGTCTTCAACGGCGCAGCCGTGGAGGTTTCCCGGGAAACCTTGGAAAAAATCAAACAACTCGCTTATGTCGAGGCCGTGTATCCGGACCAAGAGGTCAAGGCTGTGTTAAACGAATCCGTGCCCCTGATCGGCGCGGACAAAGTATGGAATGAATTCGGCCTGACCGGCCAAGGCGTCAAGGTGGCGATCGTCGATACCGGCATCGATTACAAACATGCCGATTTCGGCGCCTATACTTCTTTCCCCAACCCCAAAATCGTCGGCGGTTATGACTGCATCAACAACGACAACGACCCCATGGACGACTATGGCCACGGCACGCACGTGGCCGGGATCGTGGCTGCCAATGGCGCCCTGAAAGGCGTGGCGCCGCAAGCCTCTCTCATGGCTTTTAAGGTTTTGAACGCGAGCGGCAGC
>RPPU01000478.1 GCA_003819975.1 Desulfobacteraceae bacterium | reverse complement strand
TGCGGTGCCCTCCTGAATAAGGTTATTTTTGTCTGCTTCAAGTCAAATATATCCTTTATTCATAGGGTTCCGCAAGTTTTTACTACTCTTTTTTTCATTTTTTTATGCAACTATAGGGTTAACAAGTATATTTTAAAGTCAATTCATCAACGGTCAGTGGTCATAAGGGGTTCTAAGAAGTCAGGGATTCCGTACGCGGAATACGGGCCATTTGTAAATAAGTCATTCAACCTATAACGGCGGGGACCAGTGATTGTTGGAGCTGTCGTAAGACCAGCAGTCCACCAGGGCTTTGCGCTTGGTGAACTGGGGATTTTCCGCCCAGGCGATCATCTGCTCCTGGGCCGTGTTCAACTTTTTGAACTTTTCCGCATCCCCGCCCACATCGGGGTGATAACGCTTGGCCAGTCGTTTATAAGAACTTTTGATTTTGGCGATTTTGCCTTCGGAAATCAATTCATCCATGCTCAATTGCAGCATCTTGATGGCTTCGCGTTCCTCGCGGGACAAGCGCGGCCGCATCTGGCGGTCGGGCCGGATATCGGTCAGATCGATCTCTGCGCTGCTGGTGCGGTTCAAAATAACCAAAGAGGCATAACTCTTGGAAGCCCGGGTGCCGATAATGTGATACCATTCTTTGCCCGAATCCAGGATCAAATGCTTCAAATCCTCGGCCGGTTTGCCGCCATGGCCTCTGCGGGATATAAACCGGGATATTTTCCGCGACCAGACCGGCAGCACATCCAAAATCACATATTCAGTCGTAAATGAAAAAGCGGCATAACGGGCGTTGAACACATGCAGCAGGCCGGTGGAGAGGGAGAGGACCCAGAGCATTTGTTGACGGCACTCCAGGGAGCAATAACGCCGGCTGGAATGAGTGATCAGCGTACCGCAAGACCTGCAGTATTTTAATTTGACAATGCGCTTAGGAGGGACAACGATTTCCAGTTTCACGATAAATACCGTTTAACAAATCAGCTAAATAGGCTGTAGGTTTTTAGACATTAAACAAGCGATCAAGAATTTAGGTGCTTATAACTCCTATATCGAAAATTCGTTGTCGACAAATAAAAAGGTGAACGATCAATTGACTTGCAATCGTTCTGATTTATGTTTTTATCGATCCTGCGCTTTTCAGGATCGATAAAAACATTCCTACAGCCTAAACCCCTACAGTCTATTGGCCTGTTAGTCATATTGTCCGCGCACCATCCGCTCGGAATCCACGAATTTATTGATCTGTTGGATAACCGGTTCGGACAAATTCCGGAACTCGCAACCCGCCAGAACCAGTTCCAGTTCAGACTGCTCTTTCAACCATTTAATATCTGCTTCGGCACTGTCTAAAAATTCCAGATTCTCCGTACCGATGATCCGTTTGAGTTGCAGGACATCCTCAACCTTGACCTTAACGGCATCCTCTTGGGGAATGGCCAGATTAAAACCACCGGCGCCCAAATTGACAATGGTCCATAAAATGGACTCTTGATTCGGCAGAATGAAATCGCCAAAAATAGCGTCATCCGCCTCGAATTCCACTCTTTTAAAGATCCTGCTATCGCTCGTCATAAACCTTTCTCCCTTTGAGTTATTAGGTTTCAGTTTTCCTTTACAAAAACAAGCTAATGGGGGACGGGCCATCCCGACTAGGGCGCCTTTTGCAAACGATCAGATGAAGGCATCATATATGAAGGTCACCGGTGGCGCAAGTACTTCTTTTTATACAAATAAATCGTTTAATATCGATAGGTTAGCGTCGATTCCCTTAACGGAACCGCTTACCCGCGTCTGAACGGCCTTGACACCCGCGCCGTATCGATCTATATCTTTGACCTGGATAGAATATCTTTTATAAGTTTTTAGGAATGCGATCATGAACCAATCTCTACCCGACCCTAAACGACGTCCCGTACCGCTCATTTTTTTGCCTTTTGTTGCGGTCTGGAAATTTTTGGCCATCCTAACCGCTTTGACCGGTCGTCTTATTGCCGGCAGCATCGGCCTGGGCTTGCTGATTATCGGCATTATTCTGAGCTTTACCTTTATTGGCGCCGTTATCGGCATCCCATTGATTCTATTGGGTTTGTTGCTTGTGTCCCGCGCTCTTTTCTAAAAAAAAAAGCCGTTGGATTTTTAAAACCCAACGGCCTGATTAAAACGAATCAAAAAAGACGGTTTAACTTTCCAGAAAAGTCTTCAATTTACCCAAGCCTTCCTTAATCAGCGGCGTGTCAATTCCGGAATACGCCAGGCGCACATAATATTCCTTTTCACCCGGTAAAGCCCGGCCGAAATGGAGGCGCGTGCAAAAAGAGACGCCGGTTTCATGCAAAACCGTCTGCCGGAAGGCATTGTAATCCTTAAGCCCTTTCTTCTCCATCGCCTGAGTCACATTGGGAAAGAGATAAAAAGTCGCGTTGGGCTTGAAACAACGCACACCCTTAATGGAATTCAACAACTCCACGGCCGTGTCCCGCCGCTCTTTTAAAATATTCAGAATTTTCTTGGGGCCGCTCAAATCGCCCTTGAGACCGGCCAGAACACCGTATTGGATAAAGTGGTTGGAACAGGATTCGTCATTGACGTTCAGTTTGGCGATCACGTCAATGACCTCTTTGGGACCGATAGCCGCGCCCAAACGCCAGCCGGTCATGGCGAATTTTTTGGAAAAAGTGTAAAGAATCACGCACCGTTCCTGCATGCCGGGCAAAGACGCCAGGGAGCGGCTCTTGCCGGAATAACGAATATCGAAATAAGCCTCATCGCAAAGCACATACAGATTGTGTTTCAGGATCAAGGCCGCGACCTTTTCCAGTTCCTGAGGGCTGCATTCGGCGCCGGTCGGGTTCTGCAGATCGTTTAAAATAAACAGTTTGGTTTTTGGCGTAATCTGACGCTCAATGCCGGCCATGTCAAAGAGAAAATTTTCCTTGCCCTCCACATAACCGTACGGCAAACCTTTGCCGCCGTGATACTCGATCATGGATTCGTAAATCGGATAGCCCGGGTTGGGATAGAGCACTTCATCGCCGGGGTTCATCAGCGCCTGAATGAATTTACCGATGACCGGTTTGCCGCCCGGCTGAATGGCTACGTTTTCCATGGTATACTTCAGGTTATGGGACGCGCTGATATCCGCCGCCAAAGCTTCCCGTAAAAGCGGGATACCGGCATTGGGGCAATAACCGGTCTTGCCTTCTTTCATGGCTTTGATGGACGCTTCCATCACGTCTTCGGGCGTAATAATGTTCATATCGCCCAGATGGAAGGGGTAGATCTTGTGGCCCTTGGCGCCCCAGGCCGCGGCTTCGGCCGATACAGCAAAAGCCGTTTCGGTTCCCAATCGTGCAATGCGTTCTGCGATTTTGATCATGGTTCAACTCCTTTGGTTTTTTTTGAGAAAGGGATCAAGGGATCAAGGGACCAAGAGGTCAAGGGTGTAAGAAAAAAACATCAACCTTAATCCCGCGTGCCCTGTCTCCTGATCGCCTTAGTTCATCTTTCAAAGAAAGGGTTCAAGGATTCTATTGGTCGAGGGGGCAAGTGAAAAGCAGATTATAAAACCCTTCTCTTCTACCCTTGGACCCTCGACCCCTGGACCCCCTGAACCCTATCTTCCTATATACTTCATAATGGCCTTGAACTGGCTCTCGCCGTCCAATTCCGCTTCGGCCAAAACCATATGGGCCTGGCCGCTGCCCAGGAAATGGCCTTTCATGAAGGGATGCAAGGTCATCTTACGGCCGCGCTCCGATTTGATCCAGCGGAACATGGTCGGCAGGGTAAAGCCGGTAATGCCCAGGGCTTCGTCGGCCTGTTTGGCCGGAAAGATACGTTCCCGTTCCGCTTCCGGCAACAGGTCGAACAACTCGGCGCTGGCCACGTAATAAACATTGAGATCCACGCCTTTTTGTTTTAATAAAGGCAAAGCCTGCTCCACAAAAGCGTACCCGACTTCGCTCCCTTGCAGGACGATCGTGCCGTCGCCTTTGCCGTTGGCGGCTTTGAGCAAGTACACGCCGCCGGCCGCGGC
>RPPU01000477.1 GCA_003819975.1 Desulfobacteraceae bacterium | reverse complement strand
CGATTTTCCTGTTTCGTCCATCAATAATAAAGCAATACTATAATATCCGAATGTTTCGTAAATCGCCTTGACGATGGCGGTCAAAAGATCGTTGAGATTCAATTCGTTGCTGATGCGGCGAGCCACCTGGCTTAGAAAAGAGGCCTGGGTCGCTTGGCGTTTCAGGCGGGCCTCGGCTTGTTTACGGGTGGTGATGTCCCGGCCGATGCCTTGGATGATATTGTTTTCGGCATCCAGCGCCCGGGTGCTCAGTTCGATATCGATAGTTTGGCCGTCGGCTTTTTTCCATTGGGTTTCAAAAACCAAGGGCGTTTCCGCCTGGGAGGCACTACGCACCCTTTGATCGACCAAGGATCGGTTTTGCGCAGCAGTCAGATCCAGAACGGTCATGGCGAGTAAATTTTCCTTGGAGTAGCCGAGCATTTCACAGGCCCGGGTATTGACCTCGATAATCCGATAACCCTGATGGATGATGATGGCGTCGTTGGATTGCTCAAAAAGCCGGCGGAATTTTTCTTCGCCGGCCTGCAAGGTTTCGATTGCCTGTTTCTGGTTTGCGAGTTTTTGCAGTAATGTCCGATCGGTTCCGGCCGGCGGATTCGTTTTTTCAGATTTGGTTTTGATGTTTTTTGATTGGGCCGCTTTCGTTTTTTGAATGGGTGCGCGCCTTATCTTTTTAAGCCCTAGGGGGCCGGCGGTTTGCTTAGGAGGTTTTGGCGGTTTTTTTAGCTGCATAAATATAATTTTTCTACCGGAACCAATCCAGGTTGAAAAACATTAATTAATACGATAAGTTGTCCGCCTGAAGCGGGGCTTGGTCAAAATAATATCAGATTCTTTTGGATCTCTTGATAAGTGTGCAAATCCTATACCAGGCTGGCCGGTAAAAAAGGGCTAAAAAGTGAATTTGCCAAAACAAGGCAGTGTATTTTTAAGCGTAATTTCGTGATATAAAACAGGTGTTTTCAGAAGAGGATGGCCGGTAATAAACAACGGCACATAATGCCTGGCACATGAGTTTTAAAAACTTTTTGGGTAAAAGGGACTGTTCGGATAAAAGAGAAAAAATATGAATCCCATTATTAAAAAAGATATGGAACTGCGGGTTATCGGTCTTTCACATACCTATGGCGATCTGACGGCAGTGGATCGGCTTTCCTTCGATATCCGACGCGGCGAAATATTCGGTTTTTTAGGACCGAACGGAGCAGGCAAAACCACAACCATCAAAATGATGTGCGGTCTATTAAGGCCCTCTGAGGGAACGATCGAAATTCATGGTCGGACCTTGACCGCAAAAGATTGGAAAGGCTTGCGCTTTATCGGCGTTTGCCCTCAGAATATCGTGATTTGGGAGACCATGACGTGTTTGGAGCAGCTCGAATTCATGGGAAGGATCTATGATCTGGAACGCCGGCGGGCAAAGCAAAAAGCTCTTGAGTTATTAGGAGTCTTCGGGCTTGGGGACAAGCGGAATAAACTGGCGCGGACTTTATCCGGAGGCATGCAACGCCGCCTGAATATTGCCCTGGCCCTGGTGCATGAACCCGAGATTCTTTTTCTAGACGAACCCCAAGCCGGATTGGATCCGCAAAGCCGGGTTTTGGTGCGGGAGTATATTAAAAGCTTGGCCGGAAAAATGACCGTGGTGCTGACCACTCATGACATGGAAGAGGCGGAGAAACTTTCCGACCGGGTCTGTATCATCGACCGGGGCCGGCTTTTGGCGCTGGACACGGTCGCGAATATCAAAGCGCAATTAGGACAGGGCAATCTTTTTGAAATCGAGATCCGTGAAGAGGCCGGACAAAAATTACTGCCGTATCTGTCCGGTCTGCAAGCGCAACCGGGCCGGTTTACGGCCCGGGACGGAACCGTCCGCCTGATATCGGATGAAGCGGTCGATCTGCTCCCGCTGATTCTACAGAAGATCAAGGAGCAAGGCTTGCATCTCGAGAACCTGCGCATCCGCAAAAAAACATTGGAAGACGTCTTTATCCGGCTGACCGGACGGGGGTTGCGCGAATGAGATTCACGGCTTATCTCCAAAAAACGTTTAAGGAAAACCTGCGGGAGTGGAAAATCACGATTTTGGCTTTGCTCTTCGGCCCGTTTTTTGTTTACATGATGTACGCCTATTTCGGTACGACCAATCCCAGTTATACGTTGCTGGTGATGAATCAGGACCGGGCCGTGACTTTTAGCGGCAGCCGGTTGAATGCGGGAGACAACCTGCTGGCGGAATGGAAAAAAGCGGCCTACCCGGACGGCAAAAGGATCTTCAAAGTCCAGGAAATCACGGATCTCGAAACCGCAAAAAAAGAGTTGAAAAGCCGGGATGCGGATTTGCTTCTGATCGTTCCCTCAGACTTTTCAGACCGGCTGCGTTCCTTCATGGAGAAGAAGGCCGGCGCCGTCCCCTCTCTGATCAATTACGGCGATCCCGGCCACACCCGCTATCTGGCGGCCGCCTCCTTTGCCGATTACATTTCTTTTTCATTTATATCTGCGTTGACCCGGGTGGATTTGCCTCTCAACGTCGATTTTCAGCCGATTTCCCGGGGGCACAGCCTGAATGAATTCGACTTGTATGTGCCGGCCCTCTTGGTGCTGGCGATTATCATGGTCTTGTTCACGGCCGCCGCCTCCCTGATCAAGGAAGTGGACAAAGGCACCATGGCCCGGCTCATGCTTTCAAAGCTCACAACCCTGGAATTCATCGGCGCCATCAGCGTCAACCAGATGCTGATCGGACTCGCCGCCCTGGGACTCACTTTTTTAGCCGCTTTGCATGTGGGCTATGCCACCTCGGGCTCCGTGTTCTTGTTTCTATGCGTGGGCTTGCTCTCCAGCCTATCGGTGATCGCCATCAGTCTGCTGGTGGCCGCGATCATAAAAACCATTTTCGAACTGCTCACGGTCGGTGTGTTTCCCTTTTTCATCCTCATGTTCTTTTCCGATTGCATGTTCCCCCTGCCGCGTATTGCTCTGTTCAGTTTGGCCGGGCATCCTTTTTACGCCAACGACATTTTGCCCACAGCCCTGACCGTTAAAGCGTTCAACAAGATCCTGAACTTCAATGCCGGTTTCAACGATCTGATCTTTGAACTTTCCGGCATTTTGATCTTGACGGCCATTTATTTTTTGCTGGGTATCTGGTTTTTCCGGTACCGGCACATGCGGGTGAGGTGACGGGTAAGGTGGATAGACTGTAGGTTTTTAGGCTGTAGGAGAAGAGGGATAGTAAAAAGAGAATATCGAATATCGAACACCGAATATCGAATCATGAAATTCAAGAGCCTATTCGCTTGAGTCAGGCGGCAAAGGATCGCCCGGCTGCAGAACCGGATATTTAACGCCGGTCTTCCACGAATACAGCTTGACTCCGAACAGCCGGATCGATCGATAAGTCTCGGTTTTTCCCACCCCAATTAAAACAAAACTTCTTTGATCCGGAGCCGGGGCATAGCCGATTTTTTGGAGGTCCTGTTCTCCGGGGATAAAGTTGAAGCAATGTTGCTCCTGGTTGACTTGGGATAATATCGGATAGGGTTGGCCGTTTAGTTCCGGCAATATCTTTGCGCTCATAAGCCGAAATTCGGAATAGGAGGGAAAATGGTCGGAATGCTGTGCGGCATAATCCTGCAGATTGGAATTCAATTTATTTAAAAGATGCATGGTTATCTCATTAATCGATAAGCAAGCACAGGCCGATTGACTGAATGGATGAGAATCAACACCCATGACAAAAAATCCTGCTGCAATGAATAAGAAGATGACCATTGCTTTTGTTTTTATTCTATGAATCGGCATGGTTGCCTCCGGTATCCGTGATTGGGTTTGTTTTTTATTCAAACTTTATTTCCAGGTCCAGCCATTGCGTTTCCGCCGTTTGAAATCCCATGGATTGAAAAAGGGTTTGCGACGCCGTGTTCTTGGGGGCGGTGACGGCAAAGACATGCTTGTACCGGTTTTTTTGCGCCCATTGTACGATGTGATTTAAAAGGTGTTTTCCATGTCCTTGTTTGCGAAAGATGGGG
>RPPU01000476.1 GCA_003819975.1 Desulfobacteraceae bacterium | reverse complement strand
GAGCTAAAGTTGAAGTTCGCCTCCGGCGGATATTTCTATATTTTTTCATTATAAATCACTATTGTATGAACGGATTTTGTTTTCACTTTAGGCATTTTAGCTCACTTCCAACTTTAGGCACTTCTTATTCTTGAGTCACGCGCAACACTTCGTCAATGGTGGTGATGCCTCCCTGAACCTTCAAAAGACCGTCCTGATAAAGGGAGGTCATGCCTTTGCCCATGGCGACTCCCTTGATGGTGACGGCATCTGCACCGGAGGTAACCAAACCGCGGACATCGTTGTCCATTTTCAAAAATTCAAAAATACCGGTACGGCCTTTATAACCGCTGTGCATGCATTCGGGGCAGCCGCGACCGTGATAGAGGGTCAGGTCTTCTTCGAATCCCATATCTTTTAAAGCGCCTTCACCCGGCTTCAAAGGTTCCTTGCAAATGGGGCAAATGGTCCGCACCAGGCGCTGAGCCAGGACCCCCAGAAGCGAAGAAGCAATCAGGAACGGTTCCACGCCCATGTCCATCAAGCGGGTGAGCGCGCCTGAAGCGTCATTGGTATGCAGGGTGCTGAAAACCAGGTGGCCGGTCAGGGAAGCCTGAATGGCGATTTCCACGGTTTCAAGGTCGCGGATTTCGCCGACCATGATGATATCGGGGTCATGACGCAGAATCGAGCGCAATCCGCGCGCAAAAGTCAATTCGGTTTTGGTGTTGACCTGAATCTGGCCCACGCCTTTTAATTCATATTCGATCGGGTCTTCGATGGTGATGATGTTTTTTTCATGGGAATTGATTTTGGTGAGCGCCGCGTACAAAGTGGTGGTCTTGCCGCTGCCGGTCGGTCCGGTCACGAGTAGAATGCCGTTGTTTTTGACGATCAGTTTTTCAAAATCGAGGCGTTGGGTGTCGGCCATGCCCATATCGCTCAAACCCAGCAGGGTTGTGCTTTTGTCGAGCAAGCGCAGCACAATGCGTTCGCCGAAGGCCATGGGAATGATGGAGACGCGGATATCCACCAGCTTGTTGCCGACCTTGATCTTGATGCGACCGTCCTGGGGCACGCGTTTTTCGGCAATATCCAGACTGGCCATGATCTTGAGCCGGGAAACGACATGGGCGTGAAATTTTTTAGGAAGCGAGAAGATTTCGTAAAGCACGCCGTCGATGCGGAAGCGGACTTTGATCTCCTTGAGATAGGGTTCGATGTGAATATCACTGGCTTGCCGGCGCAAGGCCTGGGTCAGGATGATATTGACCAGGCGGATGATGGGCGCTTCATGGGTGGCATCCATCAAATCTTCGATTTCTTCGAGTTCTCCGAAAACATCGCTGTCGGCCTGGGAGGCTTCCAGGTCCTGGACCATTCTTTCGGCGTCTTCACTGGATTGGTCGAAAAGGATGTTGATGGCATTATGGATTTCATGCAAGGGGCTCAAAACCAGTTTGGCCGAGCGGCAACCCAGGCGCAAGGCCAGATCGTCGGCAGCCTGGAAATTGAGCGGGTCGTTGATCGCCACCACCAGGCTGCCGTTATCCTTATAAAGCGGGATCAGGCCCATGCGTTTGAAGTAGTGGATGGGGATCTCGAAGGTCTCATCGAGTTTTAAATCTTCAATCAGATGCCTTTTAAAAGGAATGCCCAGCCGGGCGGCGCCGGCGATCAGGCGCTCCTCTTCATTGATCTCCGGCATCTCAGGGCCGGCATGGCCGTTGTTTTCTTTGGGAGTGTTTTCGGTGGCTTTCAACATCGTTTCATACCAATTTAATTTTCCAAATCCGCCGAAGGCGGGTTTATGGATAAAGATGTCCGCGGTCCTCCGCGGGCATCTTTATTGCAACAAGAGCTTGCGCGGAAACTCCAGTTTGTTCTTCTTTTTCAGTTTTTCTTCCTCTTCTTCCAGTTGTTTTTTCTTTTCTTCGGTCAGGGCGCGGTTTTCATCTGCATTCCGAATAACATGCGGCGTCAGAAAAACAAGAAGATTGGTTTTCTGTTCGCTGTCTGAAGTGTTTTTGAAAATCCAGCCGGCTACGGGGACGCTGCCCAGGCACGGGGCTTTGGTTTTAGTCTGATTCATGCGGTTCTCAATCAAGCCGCCGATAACCGCGGTCTCGCCGTCGGCAATGGTAATGGCGGTTTTAGCCGTGCGGAAGGTGGTGGTGGGCGCCAGGATGCCGCTGCCGGCCGTAGCGGACACGACCGATTTGACGCTTTGTTCGATTTTCAGCCGGACACTGCCGGTTTTATTGATTTGCGGTGTGACTTTTAGGGTGACGCCCACGTCTTTATATTCATAGTTTTGAATGCTGGTGGTTGTTGAACCTACCGTAGCCGCTGTTTGATCGGTTTTGGTCACATAGGGAATGGTCTGGCCCACTTCGATGACTGCATCTTCATTGTTCATGGTCAGAATTTGCGGCGTGGAAATAATATTGAAATTGGTGTCGGAGCGCACGGCTTTGACAAAAGCGGCAATGCCCGGAAAAGTGACGCCATTCATGGTGATGGCGCGACCAATCACACCGGCGGCAAAGCCGCTTGGCATGAGACCCTGCGCTAAACCTACAAAAGAACTGTCTTGACCGGTCTGGGGACCCATGCCGACTCCTACAAAGCCGCCCGATTTGCCCTCGCCGTAACCGCCTTCAACTTGTTTGCCGCCGCGCCATTCTACGCCCAAATCCAGGGATTTACTGGCGGAAACTTCGATAATCAAGGCTTCGACATAGACCATGGAGCGCTGAATATCCAATTGCTTGATCACTCCCTCTAAAATCACAAAATCGTCGGGCTCCGCAATGATGACCAGGCTGTTGGTGGCTTTATCGGCCGAGATTTGCACATCTTTGGAAATGGTGGCCGGCTTGCCTTTGGTGGCGTCCTGGCCTTTGCCCGGAATCTGGGTCAGGACTTTGGCGAGGTCTTCGGCCACGGCATATTCCAGGGTGTAAATATGAATATTTTCCTTGGGCTTGGCCTGTTCCTGATCCAGGATATCGATGATGTTTTTGATATCATTGATGGTGCGTTTATCGGCCAATACGATAATGGTGTTGGTGCGTTCATCGTCGATGATTTTCAGATTTTGCGGCGCACCGCCCCGGCCGCGGGGGTTTTGAAAAAGAGGCAAGAGTTTTTTGGAAACAATTTCGGCGCGGCCGAATTTCAGGGGAAAGAGGTGGATGCTTTCTTCAAAACCTTGCACATCCAAGGCGGTCACAATCTTCATCAAACGTTCAAGATTGGATTTGGTGTCGATGATGATCAGGGTGTTGGCTTCCTGATAAGGGATGAGCATACCGGTCTGAGGAATCAAAGGTGCCAGCACTTTGGATATACTGGTGACATCCACGAATTGCATAGGCAAAAGCTGGGTGACGATTTTATCTTCGGGTTGGCCGAATTCGTCTTTTTTTAATGTTTCCAGGGCGCGGGTCCGGGCTGTGCCGGCCGGAACGATTTTGATGACCTTGCCCGAATCAACGGTGGTAAAACCGTGGATTTCAAGCACGGAGAGGAACACGCGATAGGCTTCGTCGATGCTGACCTTGCTGGGCGAGATGATGGTGACATTGCCTTTAACGGACGGATCGATCAGAAAATTCCGGCCGGTCAAGTCACTCATGAATTTGATCAGCGTGCGCAAATCCACGTCATTGAAATTGATGGTGATATAACCGCTTGATCCTTGCGGCGCAGCCGATGGATTCAGAGCGGGCCCGGGCGGGGTCATGGGCGCAGCCACGGGATTAGGGGCTTCAGGAGTCGGAAAAGGGGCCGGCCCGGGAGTAGCTGCCGGTGCAATCGGCGCCTGGTTCGGAGTGGAGACAATGGGGGGCGGCAAAATAACCGGCGCATTGGCAAAAGGATTATTCGGATTTGGATTGGTCGGCGCCGGGTTTGGAGGCGGAGCGGCCGACGGATCCGGCGTCGGAACCGGAGGGAAAGGCGACTGGGTTGCCGGGGGCGGCGGGTTAGGGCCGGGAGTTTGGCTCCAAGCGGGTTGATAAGCCGAAGCAAAGAAAAGAAAAAGGCTTAAAATAATAAAGCAATGGGTTTTTATTCGCTTGGATTCATCTTTTAATTTCAT
>RPPU01000475.1 GCA_003819975.1 Desulfobacteraceae bacterium | reverse complement strand
CTTCGCTGTCGGCCCGTTTTTTTGTCTCCAGACGCAAATCGGTTTCCATGGCATAGGAGAGCAGACGTTTATAACTGTCGATCACAGCCTCTTTAACCTGCAGCGCGGCCCGATTATCCGCCTTTAAAAAAAGACTTTCCAAAACCTGCAAGGCCTCTTCTTCCCCTGGGAACATGCTGAGATCCAAAAAACCCTCGTTCTCGCCGCGACGCACGGCCAAAATGCGGTGCGAGGGCGCGCCGGCCACCGGTTCTTCCCATTGAAAATAATCGCGAAACTTGGCCCCTTCCGCTTCTTTGCCCGTAATCACCTTGGAACGCACCACGGCTTTTTTCTCGAAAAGCGCCCGCATCCGGGCCCGTGCTTCCTGGTTTTCATTCACCCATTCCGCCATAATATCCCGGGCTCCGGCCAAGGCTTCCTCTGCCGAAGCAACCCCTTTTTCCGGGTCGATAAATGCCAAGGCAGCGGTTTGAGGATCAATGGCATCGGCTTGTTCGAAAAGAGTTTGCGCCAACGATTCCAGCCCTTTTTCCCGCGCCACCGTGGCCCGGGTTCGCTTTTTGGGCCGAAAAGGCAGGTAAATATCTTCGAGCGTGCTCATGGTCTCGGCTGCGGTAATCTTTTCTTCCAGCTCCGGGGTGAGCAATTCCCTTTCCCGCAATGATTTCAAAATACTTTCCCGCCGCTGATCCAATTCTTCAAGTTGATGCAGCCGGTCCCGGATAAAAGTAATAGCCACCTCATCCAGGGTTCCGGTTGCTTCTTTGCGGTAACGGGCGATAAAAGGGACAGTGGCGCCGCCGGCCAGCAACTCGGCCGTGGCATTCACCTGAAACGCTTGCACATTGCCTTCAGCGGCGATTTTCAACAAATGACGGGCATCCATGAACACTCCTTAAATATACAAAATAAGGGCTATGTCATACCGGATTGGACTATATGTTGTAAATATCTTTTTTCAATTTTTATCTAAAGAGTTCCAAGTTCAAGGTTCACGGTTCACAGTTGAAGATTAAAAAAATTGAATCCAAAAAAGTTGCTACCCTTTATTTTAGGAAAGCCTTGGAAAAAAAGTCCCTCCCTTTGAAAAGGGAGGACAGGAGGGATTTGAATAAATCCATGGTCACCCATGATAAGAAAAAATACCCTGCATGAAAAATTTAAAGCCTTAAAATTTTTAACTGTGAACTGTGAACCGTGAACCAGGAACTCTTAGATCTTAACTGAACGGACAAACCTTAATGCAAATGCCGCAAATCTCCGTGCCGATTTCGGGCAATACACTAAAATCCCGCACCAGCTTTTCCGCGCAACGATCCAAAAAAAACGCCTCTTCCCTATCCTGATAATGATCCCGTGTGCCGACCCCTTTAATCGCTTGAGCCGGGCAAGCCTCTTGGCACCTTGTGCAACTGCCGCAACGATTCCGGATCGACGTATCGTTTACGAGCGGCGCTGAAGTTAAAATCGTGGCCAGCCGGATACGTGAGCCGAATTGGGGCGTGATCAGTAAAAGATTTTTGCCCTGCCAGCCTAAACCAGCTAAGCGGGCGATGGCTTTATGACTGATGGCTCCCAGCCATTTTTGCGTATCCAGAACTTGCGATGCCGGAATGGGCAGGCTCTCATAACCGTCTCTCTGCAACATAAGGGCGGTTTTAGAAGCGATCATATCCAGGATCTGGTTGGCGGTCTGATAAGCCGATTTATAAAGCGGCGTGGGTCGGTCCTGAATCGTAGCCAATACCGCCTTGGGTATTTCCAGACCAATGCTGACCGCCCGGGGAAAAGGTTCCAATAAATCCGGCGGATTCAGGTACTCGCCTTTTAAAGGTTCCGTGTCCGCCACCCCTACCAGATCCGCGCCTAATTCTTTTATTTTATCTTTTATTTTTTGTGTATATTCCATTTTATCTTAAATAATTTTCTGAAAAGAGAATTTATTGTCGATTATCGTTAACCGAACCCTACATTTTACGAGATCGATCGACGTCACGTAGGGGCGACCGGCCGGTCGCCCCTGCATGGATGATTGTTATCGTTTTTATCGTTCTTAAGCTATGAACCGTGAACCCCGGATGACAGCTTCTCGTCATCCGTCTCGGTGAACTTGGAACTAAAATTTTGGTTTAACGGAATATTTCTGCACCCTATGATCCGGATAATAGGACTCCTTAGCCTGGCGCAAGCCTTCAATGCCCATATCCTGTTCGCGGTTGATGTAACGCATGTCGGACCAGGCTTCACGGCAAAAAACCTGGTTGATCGCCGCATAAAGCCCGTTTATTTCCGGATTCGCTTTTTCAATGTGAATGACGGCCGTATCCTCATTAAGAGACTCACCCAACGCAAACGCCTCTACTTTATCGTCGATCAGAATGGCGCCGCCCTGAAAATCCAGATCCCCAAAATGGGTCAAGGCCGTATGCACCGCATAATCCTCGGACCAAAGATCCGGATACGCGACGCATTCCCGGAGCTGACACCAGTTCTCTTGTAGATTAAGAAAGGATTTTAAAAGGTCCCGGTTCAACGTGCGATACTCAAACCGATATTTCTTGATAAATTGGTTTACATGATTTTTCTTGCGATGAAACTTATTCCCGGAAAGTTGAATCAAATCCTGCGCCAAATAAACATAATCGCTGTTGTCCCGGTCCAATTCAACCGTATAGCTTTCAGGCTCTACATATGCTTTGACGAATGCTTCATCCACCCGTTCGATCCTGGATTCCGATGACATTTGCTTAAGGGATTCAACGAGTAGTTGCAATGCCTTTGCTTTGTCGCCCGGTCCCACGGGCTGCAAACCAAAGGCTGCCTGATCTTTGGGTCGGCAGATGATCAAGAGACAATCCCCGGCAACGGCCCAGGTCGGCGCATACTTATGCTGCCAGATAAACAGATTGGTAAAGGTCAATTCCGAAACCCGCGGCGGATCCTGTTTGAAGAACCGGTTAAAGATCTCTTTGTGCCCCAATTCTAAAGACTGAAAATTTTCCATTGTTACACCTTGCATAACATTTTGTTAATAATAAAATCGGCATGTCATTACCGGCATAATCCTGCCTATCACGATAATAAAAATTTGCCGAACAATAGGTCTTGCGTTCATGATGCACCCGGTTTAATCGTAACATCAAGCGATAGCTGCAATTCGTATATTTCATATTAAGACGCCTTTTACAGAAGATCGATTAAAAAAACAATTATTACTGGAAAAGATAATCCCCCACAACCTGACTCAGCTCATAAGACAATACCAAGCATCTAAATAAATCCAAACTAAGATATAATTTAATAAAATACAGCTAAATTATAACAATATATTTATATCCTAATTAAATTCTTGACAATGAACCATAATTGTTTCAATCTTTGAGCCTGCATTTTCGATTTTTCCACTCGATATCTTGAATGGATTAATCAGATCGGTTATATTTTCCCATTGGTTAGCGATATAAACTCTCCGTTCATATTAAAAGTGAAATTCTGATTACATGAAAAAAAAAGCGAGACAAAGACATTGGAACGTTCATCATTTGTAAAAGTCGCCGTGGTGCAGGCTGCGTCGGTACTATTCGACCGGGAGGCGGGCGTTAAAAAGGCGTGTGAATTGATTGCCGAGGCGGCAGCCAATGGAGCCCGCATAATCCTCTTTCCGGAAGCTTTTATTCCGGCTTATCCGCGCGGCCTTTCTTTCGGCATGGTTGTCGGCAGCCGGACTCCCCGGGGTAGAAAGCTCTGGGAACGCTACTGGTCCAATGCCGTTGATCTTCCGGGTCCGGCCCTGGAGACTTTAGGCAAGGCGGCGCGCCGGGCCCGGGTCTATTTAATCATGGGCGTGATCGAACGCGATACCGAATTCGGCGGCGGCACGCTTTATTGCACCACGTTGTATATCGGTCCGGAGGGCCGGTTGCTCGGAAAACACCGTAAACTGAAACCCACTGCTTCCGAACGTTTGATCTGGGGCGAGGGCGACGGCAGCACTTTGACCGTGGTCGCGACCGAATTCGGCAAGATGGGCGGATTGATCTGCTGGGAGAATTATATGCCCCTGGCGCGTATGGCCCTGTACGGCAAAGGG
>RPPU01000474.1 GCA_003819975.1 Desulfobacteraceae bacterium | reverse complement strand
TCCATTCCCGGCATCAACAAATGGACCCCCTCCAATGTGGATTCGGCCGAGGGTGAAGGCTGGGAACTGGGCGCCAAGATCGGTCCAATCAAACATCTGCAATTCGATCTAAGTTATAGCCGGATGGATATTCAAGAACAAAAAAAAGATTGCCCCCAACGCCAAGCCGTGGAAACCGCCGCGCATCTGTTTAAAGGTTCTTTGATCTATTGGTACCGACAGAATACGACCCTAAGCTTAACCGGCCGCTATGTGGACGACCGGCCGGCCAATTATCGGACCAACCAGGATGTGACTCCTCAAAATATGCTGGAATCCTATTGGCTCCTGGATGGCAAGCTGGATCAACGCCTGGCAAAGCACTGGTCCCTGCTTTTGCAAGCCAACAATCTTTTCGATAAAGAATACACGACCCGTTTGGGCAATTTCGCCGATTACAACGGCAACTTCAGCAAAGCCGCTTATCCGGGCGCCGGACGCTCTTTGTTTTTGGGCATTACGTATGAATACTAGAAGAGAAGGGTCCAGAAGAAGGGTCCGAGGGATCGAGGGTCCAAGGGCAGTAGGGGCAGGCCTTGCGCCTGCCCTAGAGAACAAGAAAATCTTGCGTAGAGCCGCCAAGGAGCTAAGAAAAAATCAAGGGGTCAAGGGTAAAAACCAAAGCAAAAGCATGGATTTAAAAAAATGAAACTTCCGTTAAACAAAACGCAAAATAATGGGTTCTCTTTTTTCCCCCGCGAACCCTTGAACCCTTTTTCCTGCACCCTGGGTGCCTTCATTTTTAAGCTCCTTCTATGCCTGTTTCTTACAATAGGAACGGCTCGGGCCGCCGAATTCCGCGACGCCTTGGGCCGATCCGTCAATATGGTCGCGCCGCCGCAGCGCATCATTCCCCTGATTCCCAGCCTAACGGAAATACTCTATTTCCTTGAATTGGGCGATAAAGTGGTCGGCGTAACCGAATTCAGTTCCTATCCGGCCGAGGCTCTTAAAAAACCCATAGTGGGTAGCTATATCAGTCTGAATATCGAAAAGATCGTCAGTTTGAAGCCCGATCTCGTAATCGCCACGGTTGACGGCAACCAGCCCGGCGCCGTAGCCATGCTGGAACAGGCCCATATCAAAGTCTTTGTGGTCAACCCCCGCAATGTGGAAGAGGCGATCGCAACCATTGTGACCCTGGGACGCCTCTGCGGCGTACCGGCTCTGGCCGAAAAAAAAGCACAAAGCTTAACCACCCGGCTCAGACAAGTTCGGGAAAAGGTGAAAAACAAGCCCACACCCCTGGTGTTCCTTCAGATCAATATCAAACCCATGATGTCCGTAAACCAAAACACGTTTCATCATGACGTGATCCGCCTGGCCGGGGGTCTCAATATGACTCAAAACGCGTCGATCGCTTATCCCGTTATCAGCCTGGAAGAGGTGCTCACCCGCAAACCGGAGATCATCCTGATCTCCAGCATGGAACGCGGCGGACGCTTTGAAGAAGCCCGCCAAGCTTGGCAGCGCTGGACCACAATCCCGGCCGTTAAAACCGGCCGCATCCATTTGATCGACTCCGATCTGATTGATCGGCCCTCCCCGCGGATCGTGGACAGCCTGGAACAGATCGCCCGGCTGCTGCACCCGGAAGCATTTTAAGAAAAGGGGTCAAGGGACCAAGGGTAAAAACCGAAACAAAAAAGAGAACTAAAGCAATGAAAAAATGGTTTATAAAAACGCAAAACAAGTCGTCTCCTTCCGGGTCCTCGGATTCTCGAACCCTTGATCCCTTGAACCCTTCTCATATATCCTTATCTTCCGATGCCTCTACGCCTCGAACTCTTATCCTCCATGATACGGATTTTCCCGATTCATCCTTCAGCCTTCAGCCTTCAGCCTTGTCTCCGGACCCCTTGACCGCTTCTCCCGTCCCCTTGACTCTTAGAAAAGTCCTCCTAACCACCGCCGCCATGCTCTTTTTATTGCTCCTCACCATGACCGTTGCCCTGTTCATCGGCAGCGCCGATGCCTCTTACAACAAACTTTGGAGCTTGCTCCACCGTACCCTGACCCCGGAAGATCCTTTTAAAATTATCCTTTTTCAAATCCGCTTGCCCCGCATCCTTTTGGCCGGCCTGGTCGGCTTCACTTTGGCTTTAGGCGGCGTTGTTTTTCAGGCTCTTTTACGCAACCCGCTGGCCGATCCCTTTGTGCTGGGGCTCTCCAGCGGCTCCGCCCTGGGAGCCGTACTCGGTATCTTCTTTGGCTTCAGTTTTCAGATCGGGGTTCCGCTCGCAGCCTTTATCGGCGCGGTCGCGACGATTTTTATCGTAACCAGTTTGGGCGGCCGCAGCCTAGGCGCCGAATCCGCGACTATTTTGCTGACCGGCGTGATCATCAATGCTTTTTGCACCGCCATTATTATTTTCTTTATCATCACCGCCACCGACAGCCGTTTGCACAGTATGCTGTTTTGGCTCTACGGCGACCTCTCCCAAAGCTATTTCAGCCCACTTGTGTTTCTCGGTCCGGTTATTCTGATTGTCAGCCTGGTCCTTTTCGGTTTCAGCCGCAACCTTAACTTGCTGACCGCCGGCGAAGAGACCGCCCTGCACCTGGGCGTGGAAGTGGCCCGCACCAAGTATATCTGCCTGATCGCCGTATCGCTGCTCATCAGTCTGGTGATCTCTTTTTCAGGACTGATCGGTTTTGTCGGCCTGATCGTGCCGCACCTGGCCCGCATGGCGCTCGGCTCCGACCATCGCCTGCTCATGCCCGTTTCCGCCTTGGGCGGAGCGATTTTTCTGATCGCCGCCGACACTTTGGCCCGCATTGTCATGGCGCCCGCTGAATTGCCGGTCGGTGTGATCACGGCCTGTTTGGGCGCCCCGTTTTTCATCTATCTGCTAAAAAAGAAAGGAAGCAGATGGGAACGATCCTGACCCTAAAAAATGTCGGTTTCGCTTACGGCCCTTTGCGGGTCCTGCGGGACATTAATCTCGAGATCAAGCCGGGCGAAATGATCGGCATTCTAGGCCCCAACGGATCGGGCAAAAGCACCTTGCTCAAGATCCTGGACGGCATCCTGCCGGCTCAAGAAGGTTCGATTGCTCTTTATGATCGGCCTTTACAAAAAATGAAACGCCGCCAGATTGCCCGCCGGATCGCCATGGTGGCCCAGGAAAATCATTTTCGCTTCTCCTTTACCGCCCTGGAAGTCGTGTTAATGGGGCGTTTTCCGCACTTGCAACCGTTGCAATTCGAAAGTCACCGGGATCTCGTCATTGCTCAAGAGGCCTTGTCCGCGACCCAGGTCGCGGATCTGGCCGGCCGGCCGGTCCATACCCTGAGTGGGGGCGAAAAACAACAGGTCCTGATTGCCCGGGCCTTGGCCCAGGAGCCGCAACTGATCCTGCTGGATGAGCCCAGCTCTTTTCTCGACCTCAAACATAAACGCGCCATCTTTCAATTGATCGCGAACTTGAGCCGCGAAAAAGAGTTGGGCGTAGTCGTGGTTTCCCATGACATCGATTTGGCCGCGCATTATTGTCAAAAATTGATTCTTCTTAAACAAGGCGCTATCTATGCCCAGGGAGAACCGGCCGAGGTGGTGACTAAAGAGAATATAGAAGCGGTCTACGATTGCCCGGTTCTGGTCGATCAGCACCCAATAACGGGCCGTCCGCGGATTAGTTTGGTTGATTGAATTTTTTGATAAGATTAACAGGATGTTTCACCACAGAGGCACAGAGTTCACGGAGATTTTTTATTATTTTACTTTTTCTTGAGAGGAGAAAAAGCAAAAATAAATCAACTTTACAGTAAATCAAAATGACAGAGCCTGTTTTTCCCTGTTGTCCTCTCAACACAACAGTTTTATGATTTTGAAAACTGTTTGGCTGGGAAAAAAACCTCTCTGTGCCCTCTGTGCCTCTGTGGTGAATTAAAGGATTCTGATTTCCATGACTTGGAACATTCATAAAAAACTACTCCTGACCGGCCTGAACACGGCGCCTGCGCTCGACCCCTATCTAGCCAAGCCCGCTTCCGAGCTTCAATGGGACTCGGCAGTCCGAGCAGACCAGGACCTATCTACAGACAACACCTCTT
>RPPU01000473.1 GCA_003819975.1 Desulfobacteraceae bacterium | reverse complement strand
GTTTGTGGTCCGTTCCACATACACGAGTCCTTCATGTTCTTCGAAAAGACCTTGACGGAGATATTGGGCCATCGAAGTCCGGATAATCTGAATTCTTTGTTCCCGGTTTTTTTCATGAAGATAAATTTCGGGATAGATCATATTTAAAGTGGAGGGCGCGTCGCCGACAAACCCGGCCGCCCTTTGCCAATACTCCGGTTCGGAAGTGTATTGATCGCAGGCAATGACCGCCCATTTTTTTAAATCCAATCCTGTTTTGGGTAAAAGAAATTCGGGGATGCCCAGGCCGATGGCTTCTATGGTTCTCATAGCGGTTCCTTTATGAACTTTTCCCTTGTCTTACTGCAAGGAAGATCCATTTTATACAGGAAACCGTCGTATAAGGCAAATGAATATCGGTTTATCATCGGCTTCTTATTCCAAAACATCGACATGGGGATTTCTAAAAATAAGCCTTTGGGAATTTTACGATTCGATTCTCAAGGCCGTTGCTGATAAAGTGTATTTCAAGAAATCCCGGGTTGTCGATAAACCCAAGACATTTTCTCGCGCAAAGACGCAAAGACGCCAAGAAAACCAATTTTTATTCTAAAACCTTTGCGGCTTGGCGTCTTGGCGCGAGAAAAATCTTGCTGCCCTCTTAGATCAGGGCAGACGCCCTCATATGGACCTCGTCTTCCGGGCATGGTCCCGGACGACGCGTAGGGGCTTATATCCCGTCTATCGACAAAACATAATTGCTGAGGGCAGTCTTGGCCTGCATCACACCGTAGGGGCGACCGGCCGGTCGCCCCTACCCGGGCCAATGCTCACGACCCTCTCAGGATCTCTTCTTCCGTGTAGGATCCCGGACGATGCGTAGAACTTTAGAGCGAACCCAAAAGGTTTCCTTCCGTTTTTTTGGATTTTGTTGATTTATAAAGACCCGGGAATAAGTAGATCAATAGGCGCGCCGCTAAAATATAGCTAAAATCAGCAGGAAATTTGTCTTTTTTAAAAACAAGGTGACTGCTGTTCTGCTATATCAATATTTTTTGAAAAGTGTCTTTTCTTCCTTGACGGGTTATTTTATTTCAAACTATACTCTCTGCACTTTTGGATTGGCTCGATAAATTCTGCCCTGAACTGTTTTTTATAAATACATTCCCGATTCACTGTAAAAGGTGCGGCGGGTCATCGTAATAACTTAAAACAGGTAAGGAGGAAACTATGGAGACTACAAAAATCTTTCTGCAAGAAGCGGATATGCCGCGCCAATGGTACAACATTCAAGCCGACATGCCGACCCCATTGGAGTCGCCCCTTGATCCTTGATCCGGGGCCAGTCAAAAAACCGATCGACTCGTTGTAGGGATCGAAGGTGCTAAAGACACCGGACTCCCCGATTAAGAAAATCCCCAATAACATAAAGGAGGTCGCATGAATTCACAAATTAAAACCATGGCAATGCCCGATGCC
This sequence comes from Desulfobacteraceae bacterium, assembly GCA_003819975.1. The sequence continues at coordinate 2,642 of RPPU01000473.1, read as the reverse complement.
GAGGGTCGTTTTGGCGAATACGGCGGACGTTACATACCCCCGCAATTGGAGGCCATACTGGACGAAATCACCGCCGCCTACAATGCCGTAAAAAACGACGAGACCTTTAAAAAAGAGCTTTATGCCCTGTATAAGGACTATGTCGGACGGCCGAGCCCTGTTTTTTTTGCGAAGAACCTCTCGGATAAAATAGGAGGCGCCCGGATCTATCTCAAAAGAGAAGATTTAAACCATACGGGGGCGCACAAGATCAACCATTGTCTTGGCGAAGTTCTTCTGGCCAAGAGGATGGGGAAGAAGAAGGTGATTGCGGAAACCGGGGCAGGGCAACACGGGGTGGCCCTGGCAACCGCGGCGACCCTGCTGGGACTTGAATGCGATATCTATATGGGTGAGGTTGATATTGCCAAGGAAAAACCGAACGTGGTTCGGATGAAGATCCTCGGCGCCAAGCTGATTCCGGTTTCAAAAGGGCAGAGAACCCTGAAAGAGGCCGTTGATGACGCTTTTGAGGCCTACCTGAAAGATCCCGTGACCCAGTTGTACGCCATAGGTTCCGTGGTTGGCCCCCACCCCTTTCCGATGATGGTCCGGGACTTCCAACAGGTCGTCGGCATCGAAGCGAAGGAACAGTTCAAGGAGAAGACGGGAAAATTACCGGATAACCTAATAGCTTGCGTCGGCGGCGGGTCGAATGCCATGGGCCTTTTTACGGCTTTTCTGGAAGACGAAGAGGTGAAGATTTACGGCGTCGAACCGGCCGGATTGAGCCTGAAACAGGGCGAGCATGCGGCAACCCTGACCCAGGGTACCCCGGGGGTTCTGCATGGGTTCAAGTCCTATCTGCTTCAGGATAATAAAGGCAATCCCCTGAGCGTTTACTCCGTGGCCAGCGGCCTGGACTATCCCGGGGTCGGCCCTCAGCACAGCCTGCTTAAAGATATCGGCCGCGTTACCTATGTGACGGCCAACGACCGGGAAACCATTGACGCTTTCTTTGAGTTGTCGCGAATGGAAGGGATCATTCCCGCCCTGGAAAGCGCTCATGCGGTCGCCTATGCGATGAAACTGGCCAAAGAACTCGGACGGGAAAAAACCATACTGGTCAACCTTTCCGGGCGCGGCGACAAGGATATTGATTTTGTCGTGGCGAAATATGGGAGAGACTACGGTGTTGTGATGTAAAACCGAATCTTTGCGCTTTAAGTGAAATTTTAAAAACCGTCAGGCTATAGAAGGGACGGCGAATTCGGATCGAAAAAGGCCGAAGCGCCGTCCCTTTTTCCGTCTTAGGCTTATATTTTTTTTGGATTCAATGAATAACAAAGAAAGGACCGAAGGAAAAAAGCCTCTGTTCGATTTGTTTATATATTGAAAGAAAAGCAATCAGGAGAAACCTGCCCAAAGAAGAAATCCCGCGGGCCCTGGACGAAATCAAGTCGTTAGGTGAAAAAATAACCCTTGCAGCCGGCTCTATTTACGTCTACCGCTTATTCCGGACATTCCCCAGATCTGAAACCTATTCACACGTTATTCTGAATTCGGGCTCCTGAATACCCTCTACTTGAGTGACAATAACCTGCTTTGATTATTGAAACAAATACACTAAAGAGCGATACCCGATAATAAAGATGTAATAGCGAATAAAGAACGTAAAAACTATTGACATATCTTATATAATAAGGTAATTATATAGATACCCGAACAAAATTCGGAATAATTGCCAAATCTAAATTGTGGGAGCGAATGAAATGGATGAAATCGATCTCAAAATCCTGCAATCGTTGCAAGTCAGCGGAAGGATAAGAAACGCGGAATTGGCCCGTGAGGTCGGCATGGCGCCCTCCAGCATGCTGGAACGCATTCGCCGGCTGGAAGAGCAGGGCTTGGTCCGCGGCTATCACGCCACGATTGAACCTCAAAAAATCGGTTTGAATGTGCAGGCATTTATCTCCGTAACTCTGGATAAGCACGAGGTGGGTTCGATCCAGAAATTCGAACAGGATATTCAAGGTGTTCCGCATGTACGCGCTTGTTATCATTTAACCGGCCGTTTCGATTATTTGTTGCATGTGGCGGTAGCGGATTTGAATCGATTGGGAGAATTGGTCAAGGCCGATATTGCGGCCATTCCCAATGTCGGTAAATCCGAAACTTTTTTAGTTTTATCGGAGATCAAGCCCGACAATGGGTGGCCGATCGCCGATTTGATTCGGGAAGGGCTGAATCAAAATTTAAAATCTTAAATTTGAAATATAAAATTAACAAACGGAGGAATCAAGCATGGCCAAGAAGAAAACCATCCATGATTTTTATGAGATGAAGAAAAAAGGGGAAAAGATTACGTTTTTAACTTCTTATGATTTTCCGACCGCGCAATTCGCGGAAGCGGCCGGTCTGGATATGTTGCTGGTGGGCGACAGCCTGGGTATGTGCGTTTACGGCTACAGCGGCACCATTCCGGTGGTCATGGATCAGATGATCTTTCACGCCCATGCGGTGCGGCGCGGCGCGCCCAATACGTTTGTCATCGGCGATATGCCTTTTATGTCTTATCAGAGTTCCCTTGAAAAAGCGGTGGAAAATGCCGGCCGGTTTCTGAAAGAAGCCGAATGCGATGCCATCAAACTGGAAGGCGGGGT
>RPPU01000472.1 GCA_003819975.1 Desulfobacteraceae bacterium | reverse complement strand
GACATCGGTGCGATTCTTGCCTTGTTCAAACGTATAAGCGACCCGTTCCTTGGCCTGATCGGGCGCGATATAAGGGAGCATGAACCCGACCACGATTAGAATAATGAAAAACCATCTTCTTTCTTTTGTCAAGAAGACAAAGCTGAGCATGGCGGGAATGGCGGCCAGATAAGAACTGCGCGATTGCGTATAAAGGAACGGGACGGCGAAAAAAAATATTAAAAATCCGTAAAGAATTTGTTTTTTAAACGACGGGGTGGTCAGAAAAAAACCGGTTACCAGGCAGATCACAAATATTAAATACCCGCCAAAGGTGTTCGGTTCGCCCATTTTCCCTTCAAAAGGCGCCGAAACCCGGGCCCCGGATGGAATTTGAGCCAAACCCAGCAGGGAAACCAGCGTGCAAGTGATTAGAATGATCCCGACATAATTTTTGACCTGTTGTTTGTTTTGCAAATGATTAATGACCATAAAATAGACAAACGTATACTCAAAATATTTCAGAACATAAAAAAAACCGGTTGCCAAATGGACTTCGGCAAACAGGGAAGCGATTAAAGTAGACGTCAAACAAATCGTGACATAAAAAAAGATCGGTTTATTCAGGGGGGTTTTCAAAAACAGCCCCAATTTTTTATGAATGGCCATCTTGGCCAGCCAACTGAAGCCGATGATCATCAACAACAGATCATCCAAGCGCAAGGTCACCCCTCGGGAGAGAGAAGCCCCTTTGGTTTCACCGACCACGAATTCGGGGCTGAGCAACATGGAAAGGATTAAAAGATATAAAGCCGCTTGGGTGTTGACCATGCAGACGATAAAAAAAATAATTGCGCCGCCCAGAGTCAACATTTGAAAGGTGGAAAAAGAGGGAATAAAATACACCAGAACCAAAAGCATACCGAGCAAAAGAAGTAAGGGAAGAATCAATTGAATGGCGGCCAGGCCGGAACGATGCACCCGGTTTTTATTTTTAAGAGGAGCTGTCAAAAAGGCGCTCATAGTAAACGGGGCGAACCTGCAAAATTTTGTTTCTTAAAAAGCCATCTTCTCGGATCAGGATGGGGTTGATTTTCGCGCTATTAATAAAGATCGCAAGACCCGGGATCTTGTTGTTCGAAGAATGGATGATCTGTTTTTTAGATAGATATAAAATTACTTAAAAATTTAGAACTTTACTTTTTTAAATGCTAAAATAGTTATTTTTAAAATATTTTATGTTAAATTTAGTTAAATTAATAAAGATTGTTTATTTAATTTATATAATATAGAATAATGCTTAGGAGTGTCAAGCAAAAAGAGCCGCCGCCGGGGGAGGTTACCAAGGTAAATCAATTTGTTAACCCAAAAAATAGAGTTGCATTTCGAATCGGAACGATTAGAATACCCCGCATGAATGCGGAAGAATTTTTAGTGTTGTTGGAAAGCAAAGGATTTAATTTTTTTACCGGGGTACCCTGTTCGTATCTGGGACCCCTCTGCCGTCTTTTGGATCTGAAAAATATTCGCCAGCATGTGCCGGCTGTGCGCGAAGACCTAGCCCTGGGCATTGCGGCCGGCGCGTATTTGGCCGGAAAACTGCCCGTGGTCTACATGCAAAATTCGGGATTGGGTTATTGCTTGGAAGCATTCTTATCTTTGCAGCTCATCTACCGGATTCCGGCGCTTATTCTGGTCAGCTATCGGGGTCCCGCGGATCAGGGTTGGGAAGAGCATTTTTTTATGGGCGCGCATACTGAAGAACTCTTGACCGTTTTCCAAGGGGCTTACTCTATTTTTGAAAAACGGGTTTCTGAGGCGGATATCGAAAAAATCTGGACTTATTTATTGAATGAAAAAAAACCTTATTTTTTGCTTGTGCCCAAAGGAGCGCTGACATGAACCGGCTTGAAGCCATCCGCGCGATCATGGCCGGCCTCACGGGTCCCGAATTGGTTGTCCATGCCAATGGCGCCATGGGCCGCGAATCATTTGCCTGCGCAGACCGCAAAGAGAATTTTTACCTGGTGGGTTCCATGGGCTTGGCTGCTTCGGTCGGCTTGGGAGTGGCGTTGAGCCGTCCGGAGCGGAAAGTGTGGGTCCTGGACGGCGATGGGAATATATTAATGGGGTTGGGTAATTTGGCGCTGATGGGCGCTTTGAAGCCGATCAACTTGACTCATTGGGTTCTGGATAACGGCGTTTACGGAACGACCGGCAATCAGCGCACCCTTTCGCCCGAGCTCGCGCTTGACGCCATGGCCGCGGCTTGCGGTTATGCAACGGCCCAAGTCGTCCGCACTGCTGAAGAACTTTTCCAAGCCCTTCAAAACTGCAAAACCAATTCCGGGCCCCATTTCGTGCAAATCAAAATATCGAGCGAAACACCGCCGGCTTGCCCGCGCATTCCCTATTCAGCCCAAGAAATAGCGGATCGTTTCAGAAACAGTATGCTTTAATCCGCTTTTCTGAATTTTATTTTTTTAAAAAGGTCTTTTTTATTTTCGTGATTTGGATCTTCGATATCTCTTTATTTTGGAGCTTCACGTTGTTTTTAATAATACTGCGTGCTTTTGTGAAGAACGCTGGATCGGCATTGGCATGCTTAATAATGGCACTGTTGTGTTGATTGTTTTCGTCGAAGAAGATAACGATGCCATAAGAATTATCTCATTAAGAAAGGCAAATAAAAATGAAAAATCAAAATATGAAGAAAAAATCAAAGACGGATTGGGCGCGCATTGATGCCATGAAGGATGAAGATATAGATTATTCCGATATTCCGCCGTTAGATAAGAAGTTCTTTGCAAATGCCATCGTGTGGAAGCCTAGAAAAAAGCAGTTGACCATAAGAATTGATTCGGATGTTTACGATTATTTCAAATCTTTCGGTAATAAGTATCAAACACGCATGAACGCCATTTTACGCCGGTATATGGAATTTGCACAGAATCATCCTAAAACAAAATCATCCTGATATTGAAATCTGTGGTGTCCCTGTATGAAAGCTAAAATAGAACACCGGAAAAATGTGCATCCGACTCAAGAAGCGCGTCAGCGTATGACCTTGGAAGCGCTGGTTGATGTCGATGCTGGACGCGTTGTGGATCACGAGGCTGTTGAAAAGTGGGCGGAAGGCCTTAGTACAAAACAGCAAAGAAGGGAAAATGTATGGTAAAGAATGAAAATATTGAACTCAAGGAAAAACACATGGGTTCTTCCTTTAATGATTTTCTTAAAGAAGAGGGGCTTTACGATGAAGTGGTAGTGGCTGCCACTAAAAAAGCCTTAGTCTTTAAACTTCAAAAAATCATCAAGGAAAAACGTATTTCCAAAATGGTCCTTGCCAGAAAAATGCACACCAGCCGAAGTTCTTTGGATCGGCTTCTTGATCCAGCAAACACCTCGGTTACTCTGCAATCAATTGGTAGAGCCGCTTCTGTTCTGGGAAAAAGAATAGTAGTTGATCTTATTTAAAGAATTATCCTCTCAATCTCATCGATGTCAATATCCCGATTCCTGCGATCGTAAAGCGATTTTGGCCGCGGCGATTCATGTCCCGCGATCCGGGCGGCCGGGGCATTAGTTTAAATCAAAAGGCAGGGGAGAGGGTTGATTTGGGCCTCATCCGGATCCCGGAGGATCGCAAAACCTGAAGGGAAAGTATCGTGGCTATTCGAGATCTTCGATCCTGGGGCATTTTAGAGAGCCTATTGAATTCAAAAGCATAAGTTTATATTTATTCGCTCCCGCTGGTCCTACCCGTGAGCACTCCTTGACCGTGAACCCGGCTGAAGAAAGGGCTTTTTGGTATGGAAAATCTTGAGTATGATCAAAATCGTCGATTTAAATTTTTAAAGATAGCACTTATCGCTGGATTGTAGGTTGTTTTTGTAGGTTTGTGAAAGATTTATTGATGTAAGCTAAAGCATTTTTTCTAGCTGTCGTTTTAAAATAGTTATGGTTCTCCGACCCTCTGGCGGTTTGCCATTTTTCTGGTTTCCGGCACCAAATAATAATCATATCCCCCTCTATAGTGTAGATTTTCACAATAAATATGATAGAAATGGGCTAAGATTACCGGAATAGATTGACAAGGTTGGAAAAATTAGCGAAATAAATGGCCCTGT
>RPPU01000471.1 GCA_003819975.1 Desulfobacteraceae bacterium | reverse complement strand
TCCGGAGGGGAACCGCTGCTGCGACCGGATTTGGTTGAGTTGGCCCGCTATGCTGTGTCCCAAGGCATTCGGGCAGTCATATCAACCAATGGCACGCTGATTACTAGGGACAAAGCTCAAGAACTTAAAGAGGTCGGCCTTTCCTATGTCGGTGTCAGCCTGGACGGGTTCGAGCAGATTAATGACCGTTTCCGCGGAAAAATCGGCGCTTTTCAGGCGGCTTTGGCCGGAATCGATCATTGCCGGGAAGCCGGTTTAAAAGTCGGTTTACGTTTTACCGTGAACCGGCTCAATGTTCAGGAGGTTCCCCGTATCTTTGATTTGCTCGAGCAAAAAGAAATTCCGCGCGTTTGTTTTTACCATTTGGTTTACAGCGGCCGGGGATCGCAACTCATGGCTCAGGACTTGGATCATCGGGAGAGCCGTGCCGTCGTGGATTTGATTATGGACCGCACCCGCGATCTGCATGAGCGCGGTCTTGAAAAAGAAGTCTTGACCGTGGATAATCATGCCGACGGTCCCTATATCTATTTACGCATGTTAAAAGAGCGAAATCCGCGCGCAAAAGAAGTTTTGGAATTACTCAAAATGAACGAAGGCAACAGCTCCGGCCGGGGAATCGGCTGCATCAGCTGGGACGGTTCCGTGCATGCCGACCAGTTCTGGCGGCATCACAACTTCGGCAATGTGCTTCAGAAACCGTTCAGCCGGATCTGGAGCGATTGTTCCGATCCTTTAATGGCCCGATTAAAAGATAAGAAACACTATATTCAGGGCCGTTGCAGCCGCTGCCGATGGCTGGATGTCTGCGCCGGCAATTTTCGAGTCCGAGCCGAAGCGGCCACGGGCGATCTTTGGGCGCCCGATCCGGCCTGCTACTTAACCGATGAGGAAATCGGATAGGGTGTGAAGGGTGAAAGGTGAAACGGCAAACGTGAAATGTAAAAACAGGTGTAGGTTTAGTGCAGATTTTTCCTGCTTATAGATCGGCTGAAGTCCAATGCCGAAAAACAATATTTTTCGCCTGTTTTTCTTTTCGTTTCACGTTTCACCTCTCACTTTTCACGTTCGATTATTTTTATTGCTCTCATTGAAAGGAATTACAAATGATCATCCGTCCCCGTCGCCTCAGGCAATCCGCCGGTCTGCGTGCCATGCTGCAGGAAACCAGGCTGGCTCCGCGGAATTTTATCAGTCCGCTCTTTGTCGTCTCCGGTAAAGGCGTGAAAGAACCGATCGCCGCCATGCCGGGGCAATATCATTTTTCCGTGGACACTTTGGTAAAAGAAATTTCAGAACTCAAACAAAACGGTATTTTGTCTGTTTTGCTTTTCGGTATTCCGGACCAAAAAGACGCAAAAGCCAGTCGGGCCTATGCCGATGACGGCATTGTACCGCAAGCCGTAAAGGCGATTAAGGATAAGTTGCCCGAAATGACCGTGATTACCGATGTTTGCCTCTGCGCCTACACCGATCACGGTCATTGCGGAGTTGCGACTCCGGACGGCCGGATCGATAACGATGCCACGCTCGATCTACTGGCGCGCCAAGCTTTGAGCCATGCCAAGGCCGGCGCCGATTTTACGGCGCCCTCGGACATGATGGACGGCCGGGTAGCGGCTATTCGCGCAGCTCTGAACCAACACCATTTTCCGGATGTCGGGATTATTTCCTATGCCGTTAAATATGCATCTGCTTTTTACGGCCCTTTCCGGGAAGCTACGGATTGCGCGCCTCAGTTCGGCGATCGCAAAACGTATCAAATGGACCCCGCCAATACGCGTGAGGCCTTGAAAGAAGCATTGCTCGACATTGAGGAAGGCGCGGACATGATCATGGTCAAACCGGCCTTGGCTTACTTGGATATTATTTCTCTGGTGCGAGTCGAATGCCTCTTGCCGGTGGTTGCCTACAATGTCAGCGGTGAATATTCCATGGTCAAGGCGGCCGCGGAAAAAGGTTGGCTCGACGAAACCAAGATTATGCTCGAAATGCTTTTAAGCATCAAAAGGGCAGGGGCCGATTTGATCGTGACCTATTTTGCCAAAGAAGCGGCAGCAGCATTGAGAGATGAATGATCCTTGACGAATTTTATGCCTCATTTGACTCAAATATTTGCGTAGGGGCGACCGGCCGGTCGCCCCTACTATTTAGAATTATTTTTTACAAAATCTTATAAATCCGATCCGGAAATGAAAGGTTTTTATGCCCAATTTTTTTCAGTTTGATTTAAATGCCACACTCCTCCAAGCCATTAAAGAACTCGGTTTTGAAATACCGACTCCGGTGCAGAGGAAAGTCATTCCTTTACTTCTTCAAGACACCAAAGATTTGGTTGTTCTGGCCCAGACCGGCACCGGCAAAACAGCCGCCTATGGCTTGCCGCTGGTGCAATTGATTGATCCGGCCGACCGAGCCACTCAAACCGTGGTGCTTTGCCCGACCCGTGAATTGTGCATGCAGATAACCAAAGATTTGAACGCATATGCCAAATACAATCCGGAGATCCATATTCTGGCGGTTTATGGCGGATCTTCCATTGAAAATCAAATTAAATCTTTAAAACGCGGCGCGCATATTATCGTGGCAACGCCCGGACGCATGAACGACTTGATTCGCCGGCAATGCGCGAAATTGACCAAAGTGCAACACCTGGTCCTGGATGAAGCCGATGAGATGTTGAATATGGGTTTTCAAGAAGAATTGGAGTTTATCCTGAAAGAACTCCCCCCATCCGTGCGCACCTTGCTTTTTTCAGCCACCATGTCCACTCCGGTCGCCGCTATTGCCCGGAAATACATGAAAACCGCGGAAGAGATTATCATCGGCCAGCGCAATGCCGGTGCGGAGAATGTCAGTCATGAATGTTACACGGTGCATGCCAAAGACCGTTATGAGACCTTGAAACGCATTCTCGACTTTCATCGCTCGATCTATGGAATTATTTTCTGTCGCACGCGCCTGGAAACGCACGAAGTGGCCTCTCAGTTGATTACCGACGGCTATTCGGCCGATGCCTTGCACGGTGATCTGTCGCAAGAACTTCGGGACCGCGTGATGAAAAAATTCAGGGCCAAAGAGATGCAGCTTTTAGTGGCAACCGATGTGGCGGCCCGTGGCCTGGATGTGAACAATCTGACGCATGTGATTCATTATAATCTGCCGGATGAAGCGGAAGCTTATACCCATCGAAGCGGTCGCACCGGTCGCGCGGGGAAAGAGGGTGTTTCCATTGTGATCTCCAATATGCGCGAGGATCATAAAATCCGCACCATCGAAAAAATGGTCAAGAAGCCATTCATTCATCGATCGGTTCCTTCAGGCCACGCGGTTTGCGAGTCCCAACTCATGGGCTTGTTGGAACGGTTGAATCGGATCGATCTGGATAATAAGCAAATCGACGCTTTTATGCCGGCTATTCGGGCGGCTTTGGGCGACCAACCGCTCGAAGAAACACTGAAACGTTTTCTGCTGCTCGAATTCAATCGATTTCTGGAGTATTATAAAAATGCCCGCGATTTGAATCAAAAACGAACCCAGCGTATCGAGCCGAGCAAGATAAAAGAACGTGCCGTAGACGGCGATATGGTTATTTTAGAAATCAATCTGGGGCACTGCAACAAACTTTCGCCCGTCAGTCTTATTTCCACCATCAATCGCGCGACCCGCGGCCCTAAATTGCCGGTCGGCCGGATTCGCATCGCGGAACAGTCCGCCTATTTTGAAGTGGCAGCCGCAGACGCTGCTTCTTTGATTGCAAGTTTAAACCGGGCCAATTACGGCGCCAACAAGATTCGCGTCAAGCGGGTGGAGGCAGGCGGGTCCGAAAGAGAGATGCGCGGTAAGCGATCCAAGCCAAAACATACCGATCGCAGAAAAGACCGTAAAGAGAATCAAAAGCGAAAATCGAAAAAATCGATTAAAAGGCCGGCTAAAAACAATCCGAATAAAAAAGGAAAATAGGAGGAATATGAAATCGAAAAGGATATCGGTCCTCGATCGGATCTGAGATTGCAATGCTCAGCATCGGCTAACCGGCTTATTCTTCTTCCGTTACAGACAAGGCCAAGGCTCTGGGCGTGGTCTCTATGGGAGACAACGGCAAGATCTCATTGCCGCTC
>RPPU01000470.1 GCA_003819975.1 Desulfobacteraceae bacterium | reverse complement strand
TCAGATCAAAGAGCATGACTTCGCATTGAACCGAAAGAACCGTGGTATAAAGAGTATAATCCTTTTTCATGGTGACCGCGACCCCGCCCCTGTATTCGGTATACGTTTCTTCTCCCGGTTCCGTCTTATATTTTGTTTGGGGCGGATGTTCCCACACAATGAACGCGTACGGCATGTCCGGATTATCGCCGGCCAATTTTCGAATATCTTCTATCATCGTCAGGTCCTGATTCAAGGTGGTCCCTGACCCGATATCGCGAAATGACATGGTTTGCCCCGCGAATTCATTGATCTGGCCCTCGATATCGGTTCTGAGGCCGGGAATCGCATTGCCGAAAACGGCAAGACCTATGTGTTTTTGGGCATTAAAATCCTGCTTATTAAGCGGAACCGGAGAGTTGTGCATATAGGTGACCGTAGCGCAACCGGAAAAAATAAAAATCGACATTAGAAAAAACAGTTTGCCCACCAAGCCGATAGCGCGCACACCTCGAATACGGATCATTCTAAAGATATCGATTTGCTTCATTGCCGACCTCCTGTAATATTCGACTTACTATCAAATACGCCATTAAATTTATACTTTAAAATGTTCCCCACTTCAGATTTATCCCGTATCTTAATCTATTAAAAAGCATATCAGCATAGTCACGGTCGTTATCCTTCTGAAAACATGCCAAAATGATTTTCATGGCCGCATGGTCAAAAAGCATTCAAGCCTAGTTCTTTAAGCTTGCAGAAATTTTACATGCCTCCTGATTTCCGAGATCGCAGGATTGTTTTAAATCTTTTACGGCGTTTTCCATATCGCCTTTATGACGATACGTGCCGGCTCTCTCGAGATACGCCCCGGCATGATTCGGTTCCAGGGCCAGAAAGGCATTCCAGTAGCCGATGACGGCATCCCAATCCTTCTTTTGAGCAAGCAGATAATCCATCATCCGGCAGCTCTCAAAATGTCGGGGATCGACTTCTATGGCTTTTTTGAAATCAGCCCAGGCCGAGTCGAAATCTTTTAAAGTGCAGTGGGCCCTGCCGCGCCAATATAAGGCTTCAACCGCGCGGTCATCATAGGCCAGCGCCGTGTCATACTGTTGAATCGCCCCCGCCAAATCGGTTTTATAAAACTTATGCCCCTTATAAACCAGGTCTTTGACCACCCAGGTTTTCCATTGCGCGATATCGGGATCGCCGGGCGACAGAATCCGGGCGGTTTGCAGGTCTTGGAGGGATTCTTGTATTTCGTTGCGGCTGTAATAGATCCTGGCGCGCAGAAGATAACCGTCCATAAAAACAGGCCGAAGCAATATGCACCGTTTGGCGTAATCCAGGGCTTGCTCTTCATCTTTTAAGTCAAAGTGATGGATATATGCCATTTCGAGATACACGTTCATGTTATCGCCGAATTTCAGGCCTTTATTCAATAACTCCAGAGCCTGTTGATATTTTTTCTCCTTTCTTAGCATATTGGCTTGGTCTTCATAAATCCGACCGTACAAAGCCGAGAGCCTCGGATTGCTTTGCATAAAAGGTTCACTCGCCTTGACGCAAGCTTCCATCTTTTCATAACTGCCGCCCCAACGCGGCAGCTTGCACCATAAATATTGATGCCGGATCAGAAAGGTCTCGGGGCAATGTTTTAAAGCTTGCGCAAAGGTACGGTCTTCATATTCCTTTAGTCCCGATGCATTTTGCATACCCAGCCGCAGGATAAAGGCGCATAATAAATTGGGTTTTATCTCCCAAGCCGTGTTGATGTGCTTCTCGGCATTTTCAAAATTAGAATGCATGCCTTGAAATTGAGCCTCGGTCGTCTCCGCTGCCCAGGCAGCTCCCCGGCTGTTCCAGGCTTGTGTATAATAGAATTCAGCGGCGGCCAGATAGGGAAAATAAACATCGGGCGTGGCCGCGATCCACTGATTGAAGTATTCTTCATAGGATGGTTCGGACAGCGCAAAGGCCCGGAAAGCGTCGTAAACCTTGAATTCGTCTTTGCAGTCCGCTTCATAGGCTTTCTGATACCCTTCCAAAATCGTGTTCAGCGTCTCAAATTGCTTTTCCTTTAAGAGCTTGTGCAGATTGTCGATATCCTCGACACGAATACTTTCCACCGGCGCCCGGGAAACAGGAAGATTCGGTGAAGCCTTGGTGACTTCATAGATTCGTTCGGAGGAAAAATAGCCCTGAAAGGACTGAAAAGGATTTCCAATCCATTTCAGACCGAAATATCCCATCAAAGCAATACCCATAATGATTGCGAAAGTAATCAGGAGGGCTGTTGATATTCCCGTTTCTTTTTTAGACGAGGGCTCACAATAAGAACACGTTGAACCTTCAGCTACCGGCCTGCCGCATTTCGGGCATATTTTCTCCATCTCTTTGATCTCCTTCCTTTCAAAATACAAACCTTACAGCCGCAAATTTGTAATTACCCCATTGGGCCAACTGTGCTCGCATTTAAGCTGATCCTTTAGCTTATCAAGTTGGCGGGCTTTCACAAACGTTTACACCTTTAATTCTTCCAATAATCTTTTAAAGTTTTGAACTCCCGCGGCATCCAGGTCAAGGTAGAAGATAAGGCTGCCCATTCCCCTAATGTTTTTCTTGATTCGAAAGGTTAAAAAGGTCATGCCCTTCAAGCTTCTGAGGAAAGCCTTAACTTCGCATTGATAATATCCATGCTGAATATAACCGACAATGCCAAACTCCCGAATGATCCCGGGAAGTGCAAAAATTTGCTCCAACTTCCAAAATAATTTTCCGATCATATTTTCCTCTGCGAACCGTGAAATTTCAGATCAATAAAAGCAAAAATTAGGCAACAATTATTTTTAAAATATACAGATCAATGATTATAAGAAGAGACGGGATCAAACCTTATTTTCGAACGAATTGTTTCGTGATATTTCATGCTCCAAGTTCTCTATCATACCCTTCATTTTTTGCATTCCTCTCTTATCCAGATCGAAATATTTGCAATTATAACCCAACCGCGCGGCTCTTGTGATTTGAAAAGTAAAAAAATTAATACCATTCAGGTTTCTGAAAAAGGCATGAACCTCGCATCGATAGTATCCCTGTTTAATATTGCAAATGACACCGCAGTCACGAATGATTCCGGGAAGCGCAAAATATCGGTTCACCTTTTGGGCCAGTTCTCTAAACATATTCTCCTCCCAACACAGAATAATTTTAGATGAATACTTTTGGATTACAATTTTCATCCTCATATTAAGCAAAAATTATAAAAATATGAACGACTTTATGAATGCCCTGCCGAATTGATAACACCGCTCATACTACGCATCGCTCGATCTGCGCTTGCTGAGATAGTGCATGTTGGGCCACTCGTAATACCCGGTCGCTTGGAACAATTTCACCGAGGCCATGTTCTCCGGTTCGATTAAAACCGTGGTCACGTCAATGCCTTGTTCATGCAGTAAGTCCTCGGCAGCGTTTATTAGTTTTTTCCTGGCCCTTCCGACGCCAATCCGGATGAACCGCCAAGCGATTGATCAAACCCTTGCGGCTGTCGTGCGTGACCAGCACCACGCCGATTAAATCGCCCTGCTCCATCTCGATACCGACGGCGGTTTGGATGCCGCTCGCAAGCTGTCCCTCAAAGGCCTCGCGCGAATCGCGACCCTTGGGCCGGATGTGCAACCCCGCCGCCTGCCACAACGCCATAATGCGCGGGTAGTCATGGGCCGGGTGGTTTCAATTTCACGCTTCAATGCCTCCCTAAGATTTTGCCTTTTACAGCTTGGCAGAGGGTTATTTATCTCATAGCCTCCCCTTAAGCCTGAAGATCTATTTTGTCAAACGATTCACCAACATCCCACAGCTACACAAGCAGTTAACCTGGTCCGACTCCAGGATTCAATTTTAGCTTTGTGCCTTCGTGGCTTTGTGTGAAAAATGATAATCCGCGGATATCTCCTGAAACTATCTTCCTCGCGCCTTTTTGACGGGCGGGTTGAGGCGTTGCTCGAGATCGTCCCATTGGATGTCGCAATATTCTTCCGATTCCGGCCACTGGTCCGGCGCGACGGAAAGATCGCGCGGAGCGCCGGCATCCAGCAAAGCGCCGGAGAATTGCTTGCTGATGACGATTTTCGATTTGGGCGCCCGC
>RPPU01000469.1 GCA_003819975.1 Desulfobacteraceae bacterium | reverse complement strand
TCTCTTTCGATCTGCTCCCGATTTTTCGATAAAGCCATGGCCCGCCGACCAGGCAGACCGCTGCCAGGAGCGCCCCGGCCAATAGATCCACCACATAATGGTAGCGCAAATAGACCGTGGCCAGGATCAAACCCGCCACCATGGGCAGATAAATGTAAAACAACTTGCGGCTGTACCGGAAAGCCAGGCCCAGGGTGATGAGCGCGATCTCGGTGTGGCCGCTGGGCATGCAATCGCGCTTGTTGTGTTCCAAACTGTTGATGGTATCCCGCAGAAAATCGGTGATGGCCCCGCCGTCCAGCGGCACGGTATAGAGTTCCGTCATGGTAAAGCGCGGCCCGATCGCCGGGAACAACAGATACCCGATATAGGATAAATAATAACCAAGCACAAAGATAAAGATGGACTCGGGCAAACCCCGCTTTTGCTCCCGGTTGTAAATAACCAGAATGAAGACCACCGCCAAAAAGTAATAGGTGCTGTAAGCCAGGGAGAGCAGGTCCGTGAGCCAGGGTCTAATAAAACGCTGCAGCCAAAGGGTCGGGTGTACGCCGAAAAGCCAGTGGTCCAGGCGAATCAAAGCCAAATCGATATCCGGCCGCAAATACTGAATCAGATAACCGAGCGAATCGAAAATAAAAAGAATGAAAAAAAGAGGGGCAAAATTATGCACCCATTGCACCGGCTTTACTTCCGGCCAACGATCGAACGCCAGCACCACGGCCAGATTCAGAACCAGGCCTACGAAATAACGTAAAATCAGTGCCCCCCACCCCGGCACCCCTGAATGACAAATCAGGGTCAAGACCATCAAGCCGGCCATGAACAAAAGGGACAGAATATGAAAAGAAGCAATACGTTTCATGGGATGGAATCAAATTTTCAAGTTGATGATGTGAACGCCTTTTTTTTTGTAGGCTTCCAGATGCTTGTCGGTAGTATAAATTTCCCGGCACTCCTGATTGATAAAACTCGCCAGGATAATCGCATCGGCGGCGGGTATGCCCAAGCCGTGACTCATATTCGCGGCTAATCCGATTAAAGCCCGATTGTCAAACCATACGATTTTACAAACAATCAAGATCCGATCGATAATCTGATTGATTAATATCTTTTCAAACATCCCGCGCAAGCCCAGTTTCTCAATTTCAAATAAACTCATGGCCGAACAAACAGCCTCGTTCTGGTCGGCTAAAAAACCGTTCCACACGTTTTTGGCTTGTTCATTCCCTCGAAGAAACTCGACAAAAAAGCCCGTATCAATACCGATCTTCATTTCTGAGCCTTTCAAGTTCTTCATAAACATGATCAGCGATCTTTATTTTCCCGGCCATTTCCAAAAGCTCTTTCCCGGCTTCGGCTTTTTTACAAGAGGCCATATATTTTTGAACTGCCTCAGCTGTAATCGCCGACATGGATTGAGCGTGCTCCTTGGCGTATTTTTTGGCTTCTTCAAATATATGATCCGGAATGTTTACCGTAACTCGCATAAGTATTTACCCTCAGATGTGCTTAACTATTGTTATGATTAATAATCATGATAAAATATTATGAACTTTTGTCATAATTGTCAAGCGCCGAATATCAAAAGTGAAATTGGTCTAAACTGGACTATTCATAACCGTTCTAATTTATTAAAAAAATTACTTTTTTCCGCAATTGTCCATCATGGCCATTGCCCTCACCGGTGCGCCGTCCGCTTCCCTGAATTTCAAAGGCAGACATATGAACGTAAACGCTTCTTGACCCAGTTCAGCCAAGCCGGTTAAGTTTTCGATGATCAAGGTATCGCGCGCCAGCAGGATTTTGTGATTGGCCAAATCCACCGAATCCATGGCATCAATGGAGATCATATCGAGCCCCACGCCCTTTAGATTGAATTCAGCCAGCCACTCGGTTGCTTCGCGCGATAGGACCGGAAAATCCTTAAAATACTCCGGGGTTCCCCAAAATCGATCCCAGCCCGTGCATAAAAGAACGAACTCCTTGTCCGCGATCGTCTCCCGATAAGGCGTCAAATCTCGGAGATCGATAGTCTGCTTGCTAAGTCGCATCAAGTCCAGGCAGACAGCCCGACCCGCAAAATGCCCAACATCGAATTGATCCAAGGTACGCGCCCGGGGCAGCACGTGCGCCGGTGCGTCCATATGGGTGCCGATGTGCGAAAAAAACGTGATCTTGTGCTCCACAAAACCATGTTCTTCCAAAGTACACAGCTTTGCAAACTTCGGCGGTTCCGTGCCTGGATAACAAGGCATGTTCGGTTCGATCGTGTGGGTCAAATCGATTATTTTCATCTTATTCTCGCTTTCAAGGCCTCAATATTTTTTTCAAATGTAACAATTTTATCATTTTAAATCAATACATTATGAAATTATCCCTGTTAGGATTCGGATAACCGCCAATGCACGCTAATGAACGCCAATCTAAATATAATGGTTGCAATGCCGAAAAAGATTTGATATTTACTAATTTAGTAGTTTAGTAACTTACTAAATTAATCGTAATTGGAGGTTAATACTGATGCAACTCCCAACCACCCTTAGACATAAGCCCGTGATTGTTTCGGAAAATTACGAGAATGTGGATGGCCGCTATGCCTATAAAACCGATGCCAAGGGCCTTTCGCTTGGTTTGGCTCAATGGAATGATAGGGGCAAAGTCGATATCTCCGCGAAAGTATGGCGACATACCGGTGGAAAATGGTCCAGGCAATCCGAGGAATTGCCGCTGCACCGTGTGTTGGACCTCGCCATTTTTGTATGCCGCGCGCGCCAATATTTTTCCGAGGCTTATCGATTTGAAAAATCATACGATCCCGAGAATCCGATAATCGATCGCATTGCCTTGCAGGGCGATGCCATGACCTTGTCGATTGCCGTTGAAAATCCGAAAATCGACGAGGATATCAAACTCTTCCAACAAGCCTTAAGCCTGGGCGACGAAATGATCGCGGAAAGATTGCGCCGGCTCTCCGCCATCCTCAAAGAAATGGGTTATTGATCATGCCAAGCAAAGCCAAAGAACTGAAAAACAGATGAAACCAAGATCGATTATCGCGATGATTTAAAAACATTGCAAAGCATCTGGGAGGAAAAACTTAGCGCGGAATCAAAAACCGTGTTTTACAAGTCCTAGACTATCCCGATAGACGCGCAGGCGCAGAGAGCAAAACGCCCCCAACTTAACCTTTAACAAGGCTCTCTCCCGTGGAAAATAAATTTCTTTGATCCAAAGAAATTTAAGTTCAAAGAAATCTTGCAGCGAAGACATCTTTTTCCCGCTCAGATCGAGCAGGAAAAAATTCAGTCTTATCTGCGGCAATCTGCCCGATATCAGCGGTTAAATAAGGACGAGAGGATCAGGCCTCAGACCGTAATCTGAACCTTGTCGCCGGGCTGAGCCGGCTCTATCTCTTTTTTAGGATGGGTAATGGTTGTCGTTCGGCCCCCGGTGACGATGAGCCGCCCGTTGCGGTCATAACCGGTATGGATGGAAACATAGGAAGTCACATCCTCATGGTTCATCAAAGCTTCAGCCTGGGCCGATGCAACGTGCTGGCGTTCGTGAGCGCTGACCGCCAAAGGCCCCTGGTACTGATTCATGGCAACGGGATATTTGAAGGACACTCCGGCATCCCCGGACTGGTCCTTATAGGTTACACTGGTTTCATCTTTCGCAGCAGATGCCCCTTGAGGCTCTGCCGGCTTTGGATCAAAAGAAACCTTTTGGGCTTCCAAACCCGGATCGAATTTTTTTATCTCGCCATAAAGGGTTTTCAATTCCCCAACCGCCCCGTTTTCGGCGGCGATTTGCCCCCTGGCCAGCAAGGACAAGATTTGGGTTCTTTCCAAAGGGGAGACTTCGGGATTAGCAAGCAACCTGGCGGCTTTGTTCTGGATGGCCCGGTATTCGGGCGTTTCGGTGCCGCGGTTTGGCTTAACCTGTTCTTGTCCAACAGCCGACGGCCAATTTATATTCGAATTATAATCGGCTTGGATCCGCAACGCTAACCCCCTGTTTTCCCTACAGTCTAAACACCTACAGACTATCCGCCTTTCTGTCCTGCCGAGCATGCAACCGTTTATTGACAAAAACCGAACGCCCGGCGATCAGGATATCGGCAGAACGTGGTG
>RPPU01000468.1 GCA_003819975.1 Desulfobacteraceae bacterium | reverse complement strand
CGAACTCCGAATATCGAATAATGAAGGTGAGAGAGTAGGAAAAGAAGTTCGAGAGTTGGGGAAAGAGAATATCGAATATCGAACTCCGAATTTCGAATGCTGAAGGTTGGAAACGGAGTTAAATGATTCTTTTACTACAGTCTAAATACCTATTATAACCTGACAGCTTGACTTGCATCTTTCCATCACGGATGACTTTTGAAAATTAAAACACCCGCAATCAACAGAGTCAAACGCTGCGCCTGGGCCGGCAACGACCCCCTTTACCGGGAATATCACGACACCGAATGGGGTGTGCCGGTTCATGACGACCGGCTCATGTTCGAATTTCTGATTTTGGAAGGGATGCAAGCCGGTCTGAGTTGGATCACCATTCTCAAAAAAAGAGACAACTTCCGCAAGGCCTTTCACGATTTCGATCCCAAACGCATTGCCCGCTATACGGAAAAAGACATTCAACGCCTGCTGGCCGATCCCGGCATTATCCGCAATCGATTAAAAATCAAAGCCGCCGTCACCAATGCCCAGTGCTTTTTAAAGGTGCAGAAGGAATTCGGCGCGTTCGACGCCTATATCTGGCGTTTCGTGAACCATAAAACCAAGCAAAACCGTTTCCGTTCCATGAAAGAAATTCCGGTTACTTCTCCCGAATCCGACGCCCTCAGCAAGGATCTCAAAGCCCGCGGTTTTAAGTTCGTCGGCTCCACCATTTGCTACGCCCACATGCAAGCCACCGGCCTGGTCAACGATCACGTCACTGACTGCTTTCGATATCATGAGATCAGGAAAATAGGCTGTAGACTATAGCCATAGCCTATTAGACGAAATGCATTTAAAATCTCATTTTTGCTTTTCATAAATTCCGACTTTGCGGATTTTATAGATCTTGCAGACTGTATTTGGCGATCAGGCGGGAAAGATAGGTCCGTTGGATGTCCATAATCCGGGCGGCCCGGCTGCGGTTGCCGTTGGTGTTTTTCAGGTTCAGAATCACGAACTCCTTCTTGAATCGGTCTTCTGCTTCTTTGAGACTGATCCCTATTTCCAAAGCGTCTTTTCCGGTCGGCCGGCCCGCAATGGGCAAGTCCTCGGGCACGATCTCTTTGCCGTTGCCCATGACGACCGCGCGCTCCAATGCGTTTCTCAATTCGCGCACATTGCCGGGCCAACTGTATTCCATCATCTTGGCCATGGCGTTTGCGGATATTTTCAGGTCCCAACAGCCCCTTTCTTCCTTGAAAACCTGCAAAAAGTGTCCGGCCAGCAAAACAATATCGCTTTTTCGTTCGCGTAAAGTCGGCATATGGATCTGGACCACATTCAGCCGGTAAAAAAGATCTTCACGGAAACGGCCTTCGGCGACTTCTTTATGAATATCCCGGTTGGTGGCGGAGATGATGCGGACATCCACGCTGATGGCCGTATTGCCGCCCACGCGGTAAAACACACCTTCCTGCAAGACACCTAAAAATTTGGCCTGCATATTGACGGACATCTCGCCGATTTCATCCAAAAAAAGCGTGCCTTCATCGGCCAGTTCAAACTTGCCTATTTTGCGTCCGATGGCGCCGGTAAACGCGCCTTTTTCATACCCGAACAGCTCCGCTTCCAAAAGCGTTTCCGGCAAGGCTGCGCAGTTCAGAATAATCAGGGGTTTTTCCTTGCGCGGTCCGGCATGATGAATCAGGCGGGCCAGTAATTCCTTGCCGGTTCCGCTTTCACCCAAGATCAGGGTGCTGGTTCGGGCATGCGCGACTTTCAAGGCATCGGAAATGCATTTAAGCAGTTCCCGGCTTTCGCCGATAATCCGGTATTTTTTTTCAAGTTCCTCTTTTAAGTCGCGGTTCTCTTTTTTAAACTGGTCGATCTTGCGCGCATTGCCGATGGCCATGGATGCCAGATCCGCAAAAGCCGTCAAGGTTTTCATGTCTTCAGCCTGAATGACGCTCCCGTCTTCTTTATCGATGATCTCGACAACTCCGATGACCGCCCCTTCCATTTTCATGGGCACGCAGGCAATGGAACGGGTTTGAAACCCGATGGATTCGCTGATTTTTTTGTACCAGCGCGGGTCTTTGGTTACATCGGGAATCAATAAAGGCTCGCCTTTTTCCGCCACCAAACCGGCAATGCCTTGGCCCAGGCTGATTTCGTGTTTGCGCACCTCTTCTTTAGCCTCGCCGATCGTGACTTTGAAATATAATTTCTTCGTTTTAGGGTCTAAAAGCAGCAACGAGCTTGCTTTGGCCTGCATGATCCGCGTGGCGGATTCTATAATAAGTTCAAGAAGTTGATCCAAATTGAGGACCGATGAGACCCAGTGCGAGATCTCTTTTAATTGTTCAATGGGAGAAAACAAGGTCGGTAATTTTTTGGTCATGCCGGCTCCGGATTTTGTGCAGAATGTCCGTTTTTGTGATCCAAACCCCATTAGGGCCAATCAAACTGTATTGTTTTGAATACTAAAATATGCAAGAGGTATGCCGGGGTAGGAATTTTTGACAGGATTAACAGGATGAGAATTTTATAGATAGTCGGATTCTTCACTCAACCAAAATACATCAATATTGGCGGATGCAGGCCAGTAGGGGCGACCGGCCGGTCGCCCTTACTCGGAATGACGGGCTTGGGGCTTGATTGTATATCCCGCGTTTCGCAGGATTAATCTTGTCTCATTTTTCCGTGTATTTTATTTGCGCGCGTGAAAGGGAACGTCCAATACCAATCGGGCCGATCCGTAAACCGTTATGCCTTGAAAAGAGGGTTCCATGCGGATTTTAGCGGCCGGGTCGTAAAGCTTGCCTTGAATCATGGTCAGATACCCATTGGTATAGGCCTGGGTCAGGACCGTCAACAGCGGTTCGCCTAAAGCAGAGTGGATGCGGAAACCGTTGGCGGAAGATTGGATCGTGCAGTTTTGGGGGTTATTTTCCAGCCGGTTGTTTAAAAGATGCAGGAGCAAACGTCCTTGGGAATCGAAAAGTCGCCCGGAAACGGAAGCCAGAGTTTCGCCCGGAAGGACAATATCGGCTATAAAGTAGAAATCGTCCGGGCGATCGGGATCGCCCAGTATAAAACCGGGGGTCAGCATATGATTGACCAGGTAATTGTGATAGGCGCTGATCGAACTTTCTTTATAGGTCAACATGGTTATGCGCTCATGGCTCCTTAATCTTTCACCGCTAAGGACGTAATTTCAAAAAACAATAAAATTACTCCAGAGTCACAAAGTTAACAAAAAGAGATCGAATCTTCGTGTCTTGGCGTCTTTGTGGTGAATTCTTTTTGATTCATATTTTAGGCAGGCAACCTTTTTATATCCGCTTCTGGAGTTTTTCCAGTATCAGCGGCAGCAGTATGCGCGCATCGCCGACCAATCCCAGATCGGCCATCTTGAAAATCGGGGCCTCAGGGTCGCGGTTGATCGCGATGATATGCTCGGCTCCATGCAGACCGGCCGTGAACTGCAGGGCTCCCGAAGTCCCGATGGTGATCAACAACTTGGGCTTGACGGCTTTTCCGGTCTGGCCGATCAGGCGGGTTTCATCGATCCAGCCGGCTTTGGCGGCCGGCCGGGTGGCGCCTACTTCGGCTCTCAATAACCCGGCCAATTCAAAAAGAATTTGAAACTGCTCGGCTGAACCCAGACCCCGGCCGCCGGCAATGACCATGGCGGCGTTTTCAATATTCGCTTTACGGCCCGGGTTGGGTTTGCTGCGCAATAATTGAACCCGCTGATCCCTTTCTACTTGGATCTCCGGATAGATAATCCGGCCGCGGGCCGCGTGGTTGTGCGGAATTTCCTTAAACACGCCGGGATGAACCGTAGCCATCTGGGGCCGGCGTTCCGGAGTGACGATTTCCGCCAGCAAATCGCCGCCGAATGCCGGAGTGGTCTGAACCAGCAAACGCGTCTCGGGATCGATGGCCAAAGCCAGACAATCGGCGCTCAATCCGGTTTTCAGGCGTTTGGCCAGCCTGGGGAAGAATTCGCGGCCAAAAGAAGTCGCGCCGCGGATGAAGATCTCGGGCCGAAACTGTTCCACCAATTTGGCCGTCAGCGCCGCATAGGTTTCCACTTGATAATCTTTCAAATCCGGGTGGTCCACGACCATGACCTGGTCCGCGCCATGGGCCACATATTCCATGG
>RPPU01000467.1 GCA_003819975.1 Desulfobacteraceae bacterium | reverse complement strand
GATCCGTCGGCTCCGGAACGGATGCCGAACCGATACGGTTCGTTCAACGACGTCATTAAGGTTTAAATATTTTTTCGATCCAAAAAACATAAGATCGAAAAAATATGAATTCCGGCACAATCGCCGGAATGAGACCTGAACGATAATCCTCTTTATTAATCGATAACTTTTATATACATAAAAGCCGAAAAACAAAGGAGACCGATCATGCAGATGCAAATCGAAAGCCATAATAATCCTGTTAACGGCAGTCAAAAGATCTCCGATCAACATGCTATGCCGAACCTCGCGGAGCCTTTGCGCGAAGATTTCAGGGTTAAAGACATGGGGGTCCCTAAAGCGGTTCGGCGATGACCGAGAAATTCATGATGATTTTCCGATATGGGACGGATTCAAGCGCGAACATCAATGCATTCTGCAGGTAATGGATTTTTTGTGGGATTTCTGCCGGAAACTCGATCAAAAAAAACCATGCGTTCGAACGATCTAAAGCGTGTGCTGCGGTTCTTGCGGATTTTTTGCGACATTCACCATAAGGGATGAAGAATTTCAAACCCTTATGCGGGAAATGGAAGAAGAATATCACGGCAGCGAGCCGGCCGGTAAAAGGGTTATGGAACGACGGGCGCGGGCTTGAAATTTTCTTCATGATTTAATGACCCCATCTTTATTATTTCTTCATAAATATAATCTAATAATCGCGCCATGAATCATTATCAATCGCCATATGAAGGAGGAGAGGCATGAATCTAACCATCGAGACGATCACCAAACGTTTTAACGGCAAGGCCGCCGTCGATCAAGTCCATTTGGATATCCCGCAAGGACAACTCGTCGGGATTATTGGGCGTTCCGGCGCGGGTAAATCGACGCTCTTGCGCTTGATCAACCGGCTGATCGAACCGACCCAGGGCCGCGTCATTTTCGGCGCGTCCGAGATCACCAAGTTGCGGGGCCGGCGCTTGCTGGCCTGGCGCGCCAGATGCGGCATGATTTTTCAGCAATTTAATCTGGTGAAAAGACTGGATGTGCTGACCAATGTCTTAATAGGCCGGTTGAGCTATCATGCGACCCTGCCTTCCTTGTTCAAGCAGTTTTCCATGCGCGAGCGCGCCATGGCGGTTCAGGCGTTGGAAAGAGTCGAAATTTTGGATCAAGCCCTGAAACGCGTGGATACGCTTTCCGGCGGTCAGCAGCAACGAGTCGCCATTGCCCGGGCGCTGGTGCAGCAACCGGAACTGATTCTGGCCGACGAACCGATCGCTTCTCTGGATTTACGCAGTTCGGCCATGGTGATGGATACGCTTAAAAAAATCAATCAAGAAGACGGCATCACGATTATCGCCAGTCTGCATAACCTGGCCACGGCGCGAAATTATTGCCACCGGATTATCGGCATGTCCAACGGCCGCATCGTCTTCGACGGTTCCCCGGCGCAATTGACCGCCGAAGCGGTTTGCGCCGTTTACGGGGTCGAGCAAGCCCGGGAAGAATTGGAAGAGGATCCGGTTTATATACCGGAAAAGATCGCTTTACAGCCGATGATGGAATCGGCGGTTTCGTACTCCTGAAAAAAGTGCCTAAAGTTTAAAGTGCCTAAAGTGCCTAAAATTGATTTTAGGAAAATTGTTACGGTAACCGATTAAAGAAGTTGAAGGAGAGAAAGTGATGAAGAAAATAGGAAAGTGGGTTTTAAGTTTATCGTTATGTCTGGGTTTCCTGTTCGGTTTGGGGCCCGTTCGAACACAGGCGGGCAGTTGGCAAGCCCAATATCCGGAGTTGTCTTTCAGCGTCATCAGCAGCGAGAACGAAGCGGACCGGATTGTGCGCTACAAAAGATTCAATGAATATTTGGAAAGAACTTTCGGCGTCAAAGTGAAGATGCACGTGGCCACGGAATATGCGGGGACCATTGAAGCGATGCGTTCCAAAAAGGCCGAACTGGCCGTGTTTGGCCCTGCTTCTTACGCCGCCTGCTGGGAAGTGACCAACGGCAATGTGGAACCTTTTTTGGCGGGAACCGACAAATTCGGCAATTTGGGTTATTTTTCGGTGATTGCCGTGAAGGCCGACAGTCCTTATAAATCCGTCAACGATCTAAAAGGCAAAACCTTTGCCTTTGCCGATCCTAATTCCACTTCCGGGTATTTGGTGCCGTCTTTTTATCTGCGACAACAGGGATTCAAGCCGGACACATTTTTCGCGAAGACCGGTTTTTCAGGCAGCCATGAGAACAGCATTCTGGCTGTTCTGAACGGCACGTATGACGCGGCCGGCACCTGGTGGAATGACGAGAATTACAGCAATGTCTTGCGCATGGAGGAGAAAGGTATGATTCCCAAAGGCCAAATCCGTTATATCTGGAAATCGCCCCGTTTGCCGGGCGACCCGGTCTGGACCCTGCGTAAAGATTTACCCGACCAGATGAAAGCGGATATCAAAGCGGCCCTGTTGGCTTTACCCAAGGCCGATCCGGCGGCTTGGAAAGACCTGACGGGTGAAACCAGTCAAGCCTTAAAAGAGGTTTCCCACCGGGATTATGAAGATATCATTAAGATCCGCAAAGAGAACCTGGCGCAACGCAAAGCCAACTAGTCGATCGTTTAGCGAAGGAAGCTTTACATGAACAAAACGGAACAAAACAGCGCCGCAGCACTTGGCATGGACTCTTTCCTTCATTTTGAAGGAGTTTGCGGCCAAATGAACCGCAGCCGGAAAAAAAGGATTGTTTTGTTCGCTATTCTTTTTCTGGCTGCCCTGATCGGATCGTCGCATGTGGCGGAAGTCAGCATCGGCCGGCTGATCGAGGGTTTGCCGGATCTTTTCAACTATATTCGGCAGACCTTACCGCCTGTGCATGTGGGGACCTTGCGGGTCGATCTGGCCGATTGGTACTGGGGTTTGGGCAAGTGGCTTTCTTTGTTGGTCGATACGATTTTGATCGGCTTTCTGGGGACCTTGCTGGGGGTGACCGGAGGATTGCTTTTGTGTTTTCCGGCTTCGCGCAACTTGATGCGCCTTTACCCGGTTTACTTTATCTGCCGCCGGTTGCTCGAAATCGCGCGTGCGGTTCCCGAGCTGGTTTATGCCTTGATTTTCGTGTTCGCTTTCGGTCTGGGACCGGTGCCCGGTGTTTTGGCGATTGCCATCCACTCGGCCGGAGCCCTGGGAAAGCTTTTTTCGGAAGTGAATGAAAACGTCGATTTCTCATCGGTTGAAGGCGTGCGCGCGGCGGGCGGCAATTGGTTTCAGGTCATCCGCTACGCGGTCTTTCCGCAAGTACTGCCCAATTTTGCCAGTTACGCGCTGCTGCGTTTCGAGATCAATGTGCGTTCCGCGGCCATCATCGGTTTTGTGGGAGCGGGCGGTATCGGCCAGGAACTATTTTTCGTCATCCGCCAGTTCATCTATACCGATATCAGCGCGATCGTACTGCTGATCATCTTGACGGTTTCGCTGATCGACATGAGTTGCGAAAAGCTGCGTCATCGTTTGATCGGAAAGGAAGCGCTTATATGAATACCGCCTATGTCGATCTTTCGGATGCGCGCATCGCCGCTATGCGTAAAAACCTGCCGGACCTGTTTCAATTGCCCCTCCAGCAGCGCTTGAAACGATGGCTTTGGGCCGGATTGCTGCTGGGGGTTGTGCTCCTGTCTTTTTGGAAAATGGATTTTTCTTTGCTGCGTTGCTGGCAAGGACTCGCCAAATTGGGATGGTTGTTCCAATTTCTTTTCCCGCCTGCCCATCACGGTTGGCTGGGCGTTTTCGCCTATGCGCTTTTGGAAACAATCGCCATGGCCTTCTTGGGAACCCTCCTGGCTTGCCTGGCCGCCGTGCCCTTGGGCTTTTTAGGCGCAAAGAATGTCTTGAGCAACCGCGGCGGACATTTCCTGATCCGGCGCTCTTTCGATTTCATGCGCGGAATCGACGCTTTGATCTGGGCCCTGGTTTTTATCAGCGTGGTGGGTTTGGGGCCTTTTGCCGGCGTATTGGCCATTGCTTTCAGCGATGTGGGCGTTTTAGGCAAACTGTTTGCCGAGGCGATCGAGAATGTTGAAAAAGATCAGGTGGAAGGGATCCGTTCCACCGGCGCCGGGCCCATCCAGGTCATGCGCTTCGGGATTTTTCCCCAGATTTTTCCGGTTTTG
>RPPU01000466.1 GCA_003819975.1 Desulfobacteraceae bacterium | reverse complement strand
TGGTCGGCCCCAATGGTTCGGGTAAGACCACGCTTTTGAAAATTTTAAGCGGCTCCACAACGGCTCCGGAGGGTGAGATCCGGAGAGCCAAAGGCGCCCGCATCGGTTACCTGCCCCAGGACCTTCAGGAAAAGCCGATGGGTCTGCTGTTGGATTCGGTTTTGAATTCCCTGCCGGAGCGGTTGCGTATCCGAAAAAACATACAGGAAACAGAAGAGACGCTGGAGCAAAAAATAAGCGGGCAGGAGCAGGTCTTGTTGAATATCCGGCTGGCCGAGTTCCACCAGGAGATGCTCGATCTGGCCGGCCGTTACCCGACCCATCGGGCTCAAAAAATCCTTTTGGGCTTGGGATTTAAGCCGGACGATTTTCAAAGGGAGCTCCGGACGCTCAGCGGCGGTTGGCAGATGCGGGCTGCTTTAGGCGCGCTCCTTTATCAGAACCCGGACCTGCTGTTGCTGGACGAACCGACCAATCATCTGGACATGCCTTCGGTGCATTGGCTGGAGGAGTTTTTGAAGGATTTCAAGGGCGCTCTGGTTCTGATTTGTCATGACCGTGAATTTTTAAACCGGCAAGTGCGCCGTGTCCTGAGCTTCGAACCCGAAGGGTTGCGTTCCTATTCGGGCAACTACGATTTTTATCTGGAGGCCCGCGAAGAGGAAAGCCGCACGTTGGAGGCCCGCGCCCGCAACCAGGAGCAGAAGGTCAAGGAAGCCAAGCGGTTTATCGAGCGCTTTCAGGCTAAGGCTTCCAAGGCGCGCCAGGCACAGAGCAAGATCAAGCTGATGAAGAAGATGGAATTGATCGAGACCCATCAGCGTCGAAAAAGCATCCGCTTTTCCTTTCCGGCGGTGGAGCAAAGCGGTCGTAACGTGGTGACAACTCAGGGTTTGAGTAAATGCTTCGGGGGACCGCCGCTGTATCAAGATCTGGATCTGCATGTTCTCAGAGGCGAACGCATAGCGATTATCGGGCCCAACGGCGCCGGCAAAACCACCTTGTTGCGCATGATCGCCCAGGAAATGCAGCCGGATCAAGGCAAGATCAGCCTGGGCTACGGCGTCCAGCTGAGCTACTATGCCCAGCACCATTCCGAGATGCTGGACAACCATAAGACCATTTTGGAAGAAGTTTATCAGATCGTGCCTCATGAAACCATCTCCTTTGTGCGGGGTATTTGCGGCGCTTTTCTTTTTTCGGGCGAAGACGTGGACAAGTCCGTCAGCGTGCTTTCCGGCGGTGAACGGGCCCGGGTGGCCCTGGCTAAGATCCTGGTGAAACCCGGCAATCTGCTGGTCATGGACGAACCCACCAACCATCTCGACATTATCTCTTCCGAAATTTTGATCGATGCTTTGACCGATTTTGGGGGCACGCTTTTGTTCGTGTCACACAACCAGACTTTCGTGAATCGGCTGGCCACCCGGATCTGGGACATCCATGACGGCTTGGTCGAAGAGTATCCGGGCAAACTGAACGAGTATCTGGAACACTTGGCTTCCCGCAGCGAGCCGAAAGAAGAGAGAGTCCGCGACCCTGCGGAACAAGCGGAGCCTTCGGAAACGGATTTGTCTAAAGCCGAGCGCGTTTCCAATAAAAAACAATTACGCCGCCAAAAGGCCGAACAGCGCCAACGCATCCGGGCCGTGATCGGACCGGTCCAGGATGAGGTTCAGGGTTTGGAACGTAAAATCACGGAACTGGAACAAAAGGAAAAAGAATTGGGCTTGCTGTTGGCCGACCCCGAGGTGTATAAAGAAAACGAGAAATTTTTAGCCTTGCTGCGGCAATACAATACCGGCAAGGAGGAGTTGGGCCGTTTGATCGAGCGCTGGGAAAGAAAGCAGCAAGAGTGGGAGGCGTTGAGAAAGGAGATCGAATTGTTGGAGGAAGAAGGATAACGAGAAAATGTTTTCATTTGCTTGCAACAAGCCGTCGACACGTAAAAGCCGCGGCGTCAAGGAGGTTGGATCATGGATCTGGCGATGTTTGAAAAAATGGAAGCTCCGCAGCTGCGCAGCTATATTGAATTCATGCTTTGGCATTACCGCATCATGGACGCCTTTTGGTTCATCAACATCGAAGAGCAATACGGCCGGCCGAAAGCCGAAGAGGTCAATGCCAAGGTCTGGTCGCGCATCGCGGGCATGGCGGCCAAAGATTTACGCAAGCGTTTTAAGATCGAGGAAAGCGGCCTGACCGGGTTCGTGAAAGCCCTGCGCTTTTTTCCCTGGCATATTCTGGTGGGTTACGAGATCGAGGAAAAAGAGGACGAGGCGATCCTGCGAGTCCCGCGTTGTCCCACCCAGGAGGCGCGCCTGAAGCGCGGTATCGGGGAGTATGCCTGCAAGGAAATGCATGGGGGGGAGTTCGCCGGGTTTGCCAAAGAAATAGACGAACGGATTCAGGTCGAATGCCTGTTCGCGCCTCCGGATCCTCATCCGGAAAACATTTTTTGCAAGTGGCGTTTCAGTTTAAAAAAAGAGTCGTGATCGTTGTCGAACCCCGATGTGAATGGGCACTGAAAGTGATGGGGATTGCGATTAGGGCAATTTTGACGACGAATAATGGGTTTTTTGGCGCGGCGGCAAACTCTGTCCCGCAGATGTGGCAGGGGCCGGTTTAAAACCTGGCCCTGCAAATCTACAGCATTTTGTTTTTTCTGCGAGGGGCCCGGCGCCACACGAGATGACAGAGTCATCTTAAAGTCGCCGATCTATGTTGAGAGCTTGTAAGGAGTCGCTCATGGAATTTTCGGAAAAAGAAATCAGCGATCTGGCCCGGGACCATTACGGTTTGGCGGCCGAGGTTAAAGCCTTGCGCGGCTATGATGAATTGAACTTCCTGCTTAAAGATCAAATGGGCCGGCAATATATTTTAAAAGCAGCTTTTGAGGAGCATGGTTCCGATTTCCTGGACGCGCAAGTTAAAATTTTGGAGCATTTGGCGGCGAGCGCCCTGGCCGAGAAATTTCCCCGCCCTTTGCCCAATCGGGAAGGCCGGGCTTTAACCTTGATTCATCATGGAAACAGAATCTGCTACCTTAGGGTGTTGACTTTTTTGCAGGGGACTTTCTGGGCGGATTTGAAAGTTCACGAAGAAGCATTGTTCCGGAAT
This sequence comes from Desulfobacteraceae bacterium, assembly GCA_003819975.1. The sequence continues at coordinate 1,033 of RPPU01000466.1, read as the reverse complement.
TTGGGGCGTTTTCTCGGGCACATGGATTTTATTCTGCGGGGATTTCAACACCCGGCCGCCCAGCGCACCTATGTATGGGATCTGAAAAACGCTTTGGATGCCGAATCCCGCTTGAGTTTTATCGGTTCACCCGCGGACCGCAGGGTCGCGGCCTATTTTTTGCTTCAATTCGAAACCGAGGTCCGGCCGCGGCTGTCCGCTTTGCGCACCGCCGTCATTCACAATGACGCCAACGATTACAATGTGCTGGTGAAAGAGAACGCCGTCAGCGGGCTCATCGACTTCGGCGATATGGTGCATTCCCAATTGATTCACAATCTGGCCGTGGCTTGCACCTATGCTGCTTTGGGTCAAGCCGATCCGCTGCGGTGCGTCGGCCGGGTGGTACAGGGTTATCACGAGCAAAACCCTCTTGAGGAAGAAGAGGTCGGGCTCTTGTATAATCTGATCGCGGCCCGGTTGTGCCAAAGCGTCACCCAATCCGCCTATCAAGCCTCCCTGCAAAGCGCGAATGAACATCATTTTATCACGGAAAAACCGGCCTGGGACCTGTTGCATCGCTGGATCCAAATCAGTCCCTTAGCCGCCCGGGATCTGTTTCGGCAGGCTTGCGGGTTTTCTTCGGTTTTGCCCCGGGCGGAGGCGCAGACCGATTTGATTCGGGAACGCAAACAGTATATCGGCCGCAATCTGAGCATCAGTTACGCGCAATCGCTTAAAATCGTCAGGGGCGCGCTGCAATATCTTTATGACGACCAAGGCCGGACCTATCTGGATTGCGTCAACAATGTCAGCCATGTCGGCCATTGCCACCCCACGGTGGTCAAGGCCATGCAAAAGCAACTGGCCGTTTTGAATACCAATACGCGTTATTTGCATGACTATTTGGTCGATTTTGCCAAAGTCCTTTGCGCGAGCCTGCCGAAGCCTTTGTCGGTCTGTTACTTCACCAACTCCGGCAGCGAAGCCAATGACCTCGGGGTTCGCATGAGCCGGCATTTCACCGGCCGGAAAGACGTGATCGTTCTGGATC
>RPPU01000465.1 GCA_003819975.1 Desulfobacteraceae bacterium | reverse complement strand
CCGCTGACCAGCGTCATTGCCCAACAAACCGTGTTCGAACATCGCAATATCAAAGGCACTCTGGTGGGTTACTGGTTTCCCGAATACTTGGCAAGCCTGAACGCCACCGGCTATCATCTTCATTTTATATCCGCAGACAAACAAAAAGCCGGCCATATGCTCGATTGCAGCCTGACCGAAGCCGTGGCCCTAATCGATGACTTTGATAGCGTGCAGTTGCTTATTCCCCAAACCGAAACTTTTCAAAAAATCGATTGGACCAGAATACCAAAATAATTATTGCCGGCCGCGGATGAAAGCGATCGGCGTCATTCCGGCGAAGGACCGTCACCCCGGACTTGCTCCGGGGCCGGAATCCATCGCCATGCCATGCGTTCACACATTCTAACGTTCATACTTTCAGACGTGTTTTTATTAGACAAGATTAACAGGATTCTCAAAAATAACCGCTGGCGTCAGCCTGCGCACCACGCAGCCAAAAGTCAGTGGAATATCCAATTATTCTAACGTAGGGGCGACCCCCCGTGGTCGCCCGCTTGTAAGGCAAGCAACCCAAAGGCATATAATCGCTCCCAACTGCTCACGTTCACACTGACGCACGTCCGTGCGTCTCTACCTTCACACGTTTTTATTTCACACGTTCACACAATCTACTATGCTCACATTTGTACTTATTTCCCGCCCTCAAACGACTTTAAAAAACACGCCTGTGGATGAATCATTTATTACGTTCGGCAACCTCAGCCAACATGCTCTGAAGTAGCTCTTTGGGAAGCCACACCCCTTTAACCATCACACCGGCAATCGTTTTGGTATTCTTGATATCTTCCAGCGGATTTTTGTCCAGAAGCACGAGATCCGCATCTTTCCCTTTTTCAATGGTTCCCAGTCTCCTTTCATAACCCAACATTTCCGCCGCGTTTTTGGTGGTGGTCAATAGAACCTGGTAGGGGGTCAGTCCGGCTTCATTCATGTATTGCAATTCTTCATGAAGACTGAATCCCGCAATTACAAATGGATTTCCCGTGTCTGTTCCCGCAACAATACGGGCCCCATTATCAAACAGGACTTTTAGTAATTTTTTATACCTATTCATAGGAGGATTATAGCCAGTAGCGTATTTCCATTTTTTAACCAGATCGCGATTCACATACTTTATTTCTTCAATGGTTTGCCTTTGAAGCTTATCCATGTCTTTAAATTTATAAAATACGACAAGAGTCGGACAATTCCAGATCCCTGATTTTACGGTCAGGTCCACAAGATCATTATCGATATAATAATCAAAGGCGGGATAACCATTGAAATGTTCTATGGATTTTTGTCCGGAATGAATAACAGTTTTTAGTCCCACCGCTATTGGAACGTGGCCCATCACCGGAATATTGATCTCTTTCGCGGTTTTAATAATTTCCATATACACTTCTTTGGAAAGCTTATCGTAAACCTTAATGGCATTAAACCCATCCGCTTTCATTTGTTTTATTGCAGGAGCAACCTTATTCGGATCTTCAATAATAAAGCTGCCGCGCCAATAAGCTCCTTTTCCGTCAATAAGCGGTCCGGTTGTATAGATCTCAGGACAAGGCAACCGCTTTTTATGAATTTCTTCTATTTCTTTTAGCAGGCTAACAGAGCCCCACATGTTTCTTACTAAGGTGACTCCGTTTGCAAGGAATAAAATCCTTTCATCAGCATGTTCAATATGGACATGCATGTCGCTGAACCCTGGAACCAGATATTTGTTTTCCGCGTCTATTATTTTTGTTGATTCAGGAATTTTTAGATCTTCAAACTTGCCTATGACCTCAATTTTTCCTTTTGCCACAAAAACGGAGCAATTCTTCAGGACTGTTTCTTCATTCATGGGAATAATATTCACATTCTTGAAAACAATTCCCCCGCTTCCGGATTCCGCATTATCCGCTTGGGAGAGAGCCCCTATTAAGGCACAAATACATACCGTCATTATGAGTAATTGTTTTTTCATTTCGATTCCTCCTTCTTGACCTTCTCACGCTCCCTTGTCCGTCGGGGCTTTGCGAAGATGTAACTGTAAGGCCGCACGGCGGTCACTTTCAAACAGTCTCCCGTTCGCACATTTTTCTTTACTCCAAATAAAACTCTACCTTACTGATGCGTTTGTCCTCCAGCAATACCAGGCGTAGGGCGACAAGCTTCTCCTTGTAGCTCAACCTATAAAGATATCGACACCAAGCGCCCTGCTGCTCCCGCTCATAAAGTTCGATGCCGGTCTGCGGCCCTAGTGATTTAAAAAAGACACCTACTTCCTTCACTTTATCCGGAAAAATTTGCGCCGCACAGATCGGCGTGAAGAGATCGGGTTTTAGGGTCCCCTTGATCGCTTCGCGGATATACTTCTGCACCAGGTCCGTGACCTCGGGATACTTATCTTCAAGCGGATCCACTCGTTTCTCCAGTGGATCCGCTTGACCGTTGGCGGGGCAGCGAATGACCCCAATAACCTTTTCCCCGACGAGTTCGAAGCGCACCCGCGTCTCGGAATCCACAAAACGAAATTCGGTTTCCGAAAGGGGGATCAAAATACGAAAATTTTCACCCTCCCAATGGCTGAAAAGTTTTTCACCGTCAAAGGTGATGATCCGCGCCTGCCCCCCGGGTGTATATCGGCCCGTCAGGCGTTTCAATTTGGACAAATCAATAGCAACCGGTTTGAGTTTGGATACGGGTTTGCCGGCAACCGGGGAAGCGGAGGGAACAACACTTTTCTCCGGCTCCCGGCTTTGGATTAAAAGATCGGATGTTTTGACTCCTATAAAAGCTCTGCCAAAATAATAATGATTTGAGCTCTCAAATGCATACCGGTTTACAAGAGATGCTAATTGTGAATAGGTCACTAAAATTCTTCCATCGCCGCTAATATTCGTATCAATAAATAACCCGCCCTCGTTATAACCGACTACTAAAACAAAATGATCGAGTCCCCATTCAGGATGTTGGTAGGGTACACTTTAATACCGCAAAACACAGGATAGCCTTTAGAAAGGTTCGTTTTTATCCACGCCAGGAACTGAGTCAGATCCCGGTTTTGCCAATCCCAAGAAGAATATTGAACGCCTAGGACATTCAGCGCCGTATCGATTTCATTCGAATATAAAGAGGAATGCGCCGGTTTTCCTGTTGAACAGATTATTTTTTGGGACACTTCTTGGTTATAATAAGCCATGCCCATTTGAATGCAGGTTTCGGCATCCCATCCTTCGTCAGGCGCATCTTGCTCCTGAAAACGATGAGGAATCGAAAGCAGCACGGTTGGCGGTAAAACATTCACGTCTTTAGCAAGCGCAGCAGTATCTTTTCCGATTAGATCGGATTGTTCTTTTAATTCTTTCTCAATCCTTTTTACTAGATCCACTAACCAGGGATTATCCGGCTTTATTTCCAATGAACGACGGAAAGCAATAACGGCATTTTTCTTATGGCCAAGGGCCATTTCGACATTGCCAATCCCTACATAAGATTGCCAGGGATCGGGGAATTTTTGACTAAGCTTGGTATAAAGAGATAAGGCTTCTTCCCTATCGCCTTTTCGAAACATTTCACTTGCTAAGCGGAGTATTTGCCCTTCGCCCATATCATAATCGGATCCCGAACCGACGGTTCGGCTCATTTCCTCATAACGGCTCAAAGCGGCCTCGGCTCCATATTTGTTATAAAATTCAATAAGAATGGGGGAAATCGGCTTCGCGTGCGCTTCATTATGGGCGGCCGGAAGGATTTGATCGTAAAGCAAATTGATCGGCATGAACATATCTTCTATCTTTTTCGCACTTCCCGTAAAAACTACGACCATATCGTATTCAGGAATGATAAAAATATATTGGCCCATATATCCCATGGCCGCATTTATAAACTGTTTTCCGGAACCATTCGGATCAGGTTCCAGAATCCACCAGAGATATCCATAGCCGACTACGTGGCTCAGTGGTGATTGATCAAATTTTACATGCATTTGAAAAGAATCCCGGACCCATTGTTCGGGAACGATTTGGTTTCCATTCCATTTTCCGTTCTTTAAGTAAAGAAGTCCGAACTTAGCCATATCCATCGGTCTTAAATACAAACCACCGCCGGTATGAGTGTGCCCTTCACTGTTTGTATACCATCTGTCT
>RPPU01000464.1 GCA_003819975.1 Desulfobacteraceae bacterium | reverse complement strand
GGATAACGTGTTCGTAATAATTACGTTGCCAGAAAGGCAGACCGGCAGTATTTTGATATTCGTTGACCCGTTTGGTTACGGCCGATTTGAAGCCCGCCATCAATGAACCGATCGATTTTGCTCGTGGCCCGGCCGGTAACACTGCATGGGTAGGGGCGACCGGCCGGTCGCCCCTACGAGCTGAAATCCAGACAACAGCATGAAAATGATTGGGCATAACAATAAATGTATCCAATTCGACTTCATGCCGTATTTGGGCGGTTTTCGCCCATTCATCGGCAACAATTTTACCCGCTTCGCTCAATTGCATTTCGCTATCCAAAATTTCGCCCAATAAACCTTTTCTGTTATACGTGCAAACGGTCACGAAATACGCACCCTTTTGGGAATAATCATACCCCTTCAATCGAATGGATCGACGTCGATGCATATCCGGATTCAATTTCATCTTTCATTAATAACGATGGGCATCATTTTCATGCAGGAACAGGGCGCAATTTTTTTTGAAATGGCGCCCTGCTCCTATCTTTTTATTTGACCGCTTTTTAATGTCTGCGAATATTTTTTTATGAAGCGGCAATTCCCGCCGGGGCGGTATACTTTCTCAATTCCCTCCATTTTTTATAAGCTAAAAAGATGACCCCGATGGAAAGAACGATCAACAATACATCCACAACGGACAACATGATGTTTTGCTTGGGAATATACTTCTCGATAAGCAAAACAAACAGAGAATACAGGGTTGTGATCATCATGAATAGCGCCGGCAAAACCGTAAACCAAACATTCTTGCCTCTCTTAACCAACCACACCGATACCGCGATTAACGCCAGTGCGGCAAGCAATTGATTGGCGGAACCGAAGATAGGCCAGATCACCAAAAAGGCATTGTAGTAAGCCAGGATAAACATCAAAAACACGCAAAGCAAAGCGTTAAAGAGATAGGATTTCATTATTTTCGGAACATTCTTGAAAATAGCCTGCCACAATTCTTCGAATAGATATCGGTTCAGCCGGACGGCCGTATCCAGCGTCGTCACAACGAAACCTTCCACCATCAGGATTCCAAAAATAGTCCCGTAAACCGGAGGTATCCCCAATCCCTTATCCAGCAATCCGCCTGCTCCGGCGGCAAAGCCCAGGATGGGATTCGATTTTGCTCCGGCGATGGTCGGGAACACAATATCGATATAATCCTGAAAGGCCAAGCCGCATCCGACCGCAACCAGGACACCGGCGGCCAACAAGCCTTCCAGCAGCATGCCGCCATACGCGACCTTTTTTACATCCGACTCTTTGGATATTTGCTTGGAGGACGTTCCGCCGGAAACCAGACAATGAAAACCGGAAATGGCGCCGCAGGCAACCGTAATGAATAAAAACGGCCAGATCGGGCCCAGCTTGCTCGTTCCGCCGGCCACATTCATGGCCGGGGCCGAAAAAGTAACCCCTTTAAAGCCCGCGGCGATACCGGCTATAAATAAGAGTACGATACCGGCATAAAGTAAAAATGAATTCGTAAAATCTCTGGGCTGCAGGATAACCCAAACCGGAATACCCGCTGCAATTAAAGTATAAAAACTAAGAATAATCATCCAGGTGGTTGTGCTTATTGTAACGGGATAGCTCAGACCGATAAAAACCGATAAAACACAAACAACGACCGCTATGACCGATGCGATATAAGCGTTGATTTCTCTTTTATAAACCAGGTAACCGAGGACGGGCGCAAAGCAGGTGATCACGATAACGGAAGCCGAGGCAATGCCTCCGATCTGGGCATAAGGAACCCCTCCTACGATGACCGTTTTAACAATGGTTTGGGAGGGCCCCAGCTTAAGCGTCTCCAAGGTCAGTAAAGAAGTTAAAGCAGTTGCCGACAAGCCCAAAAAGGCCGAGGTAACCAGCAGAAGCATCAGGGTGGTAAAGCTGATGAATAAAAAGAATCCGGTATTTCCCAGAGTCGCTTTGGCAATCTCCGAAATGGACTTGCCTTTTTCCCTGATGCTGGCAAAAAGGGCCGTCATGTCGTGCACGGCGCCGATAAAAACGCTGCCCAACACGATCCACAGCCAGACGGGCACAAATCCGAAAAGCAGCGCCACGGTGGGGCCGATGATCGGCCCGCCGCCGGCAATACTGGCGAAATGGTGCCCGAATAAAACAATGGGTTTGGTGGGCACATAATCGCAATCGTCTTTCATGGTGCACGCCGGCGTGGGATTTTGATCGTTTTCTTCAAACACCTTTGAAATGTATCTTCCGTAAAAACGGTAGGCTAAGTAAAATAAAACGGCTGCTATTATCAAAAGTAATGCGGCATTCATATCTTCCTCCTTATTTCACTCGTTTAATGAAACCTATGGGCTGCATTTTCGATCGGTTGCTGCTACCGACCGTTTTCAAAGAAAAATCAAACTATCATATCCCATCCCCCCTTTATTGTTTTGGCATTCCGGACAGGTAATCCTGTTTTCTTTACAGGATATCTCAAAATTCAAAAAACAATCCGGACGAACAGGAAGAAGGTCGTTATTTTCGCCTGCTTATCCTTAAAATAGTATTTTAGAGATATCCTCTTGTACGACGAGATCCCCCAGCTTATTTTCAGAGAACGGATGAATCGGCGAGCAGATTGCGTGAAGAAATAAAAAATTGAACGGAGTATATTGAATTTCAGGGTGTTCGTCAAGGGAAATGACCGCGGCATTCCGATAGAACTTTCATAGCCTATCTTATTGAATTTAAAATGAAATCATCCGAGGGTTATTTGTTGTCCGGAGTAGTGATCGGAGGTTTTACAAGAGGGGCGGCAGTCACTCGGGGAGTCGTGGGCTGGGTCAAAACGGGACCGGCGGGCGGCGGGCTGCCTCTATTTTCAGGCAATTTGTTCAGAACCGGCGGATTGCCCGCCGCTCCCGGAGACGGTGTCGTGTATGAATCATTCTTAATAGAATTGGCCCCGGATTGCGGTGGGGGCGGTTTGCGGATATAAGGCGGCGGCAATTTCCGGATACCTTTGTCGGGTTGGGTTGAACCGGGGGGCGGCAATTTTTGGAGTTGTGGATTTTGAGGCTGACCCGAACCTTTGGGAAGCCTTTGAATTTGCGGGGTCTGGCCGGATCCCTTAGGCAAACGCTCGATTTGCGGACCCTGGGGCCGATTCGGATTGCCGGGCAATCGTTGCAGTTTCGGGTTGCGCAGGTCTTCATTTGGTTTTCGAAGCACCGGATTTTGTTCCCGGTAATTTTTCCATTTTTCGATGATGATCTGCCGGGTCTTAATTCTGTTTTCCATGATCTTCGGTAAGTTCTTCCGAGTATCCAAAGCTTTTTTTCGCAATAGCTCGATTTTAACGGTATGTTGCAACATCTGCTCTTTTAAAGGAATCGGCCTGACCGGCTTTTGGAATTTAAAACCAGAAGTCTGAAAACCGCGCTTTAAAATGACCCGGGAACTTTCAACGGATTTCCCCTGTTCGTCCAAACCTTCTACCCCGACCTCGCCTTCTACGACACCGACATCGCTTTTTTCTTCGGTCAAGGATTCCACCACAAATTCCGTGCCCCGCACACCCGCGACCACTGTGGGTGTTTTCACGGTAAAACGCGATTGGCTATGCGTAAATTTGGCGATATTTAACAATAACCGGCCGAACCAGAGAGAAACTTTGGAACTGATTTTTTTGGATTTATAGTCGGCTGAAACTTCTTCCAGGGTGATCTCCGAATTTTCTTCCATCTTGACCAGGGAGCCGTCGTCATAAAGAATCTCGGCATAACCGTCATTTCCTGTTTTAAGCCGGTCCTGATTTTCAAGGGGCATGCCTTTTTCGACCGGCAGCCAATCTTCCTCACCCGCTTTCTGAATAAAGACCTCTCCTTCAAAATCGGCCAGCGAGGCGCAATATTCATCCTGGGCTTGCCCATAGGTCCAGGTCGCAAATGAGAGCAGGCAAAAAAACCATAGCCCCAAACCCCGCAACCATTTCTTGATAACCCTGTTTTTCATGCCTCTAACCTCGAAACCTCTAAAAAAAACTAAGACGGAATAGGCCCAATTAATGAATTTTTCATTATGATTAAGTAATTTTAAGCCAATCTATCCTTGGAGTCAATTTATGTTTTTTCGATCCCCATGTCGATATTTTTAAATAAG
>RPPU01000463.1 GCA_003819975.1 Desulfobacteraceae bacterium | reverse complement strand
TGATGCCGGCCCGGCCGGCAATGGCGCGCACCGTGGCCTTGGCATAGCCCTTATTCAGGAACTCCGTCCGCCCGGCCGCGATAATTTTCGCTTCGATTTCCTGCTTCGGTTGTTGCATGCCGCCGTTTTCCTCGTTTAAAAACGAACGTTAGTTCGGTAATGATAAAGCCAACCCCGGCGCCTGTCAAGCTTTTTGATATGCAACCCGCCAGAGGGCGCCGGTATGAATGCCCCATTCTTATAACAACCCCATCGTCAACGATCGGCTGGAAGCCGGCCGGTTTTCCGCCTGCTTTACATCTTCTCTTTGCGGAAAAGTTGCATGTAAAAGTGCCCGCCCACAGGGACCGTGTTCACCGGAACCATGGCCACGGCGCTCTTCAATTCCTCCGGCGCATAGCGCAGATGCAAAGGCGGCCCAAAGGACGTTTCGGCTTTTTCGATTTCGACGATTGCCAGAAATCCGCCAGGTTTCAAAAGGCGCTCGACCTCCCGGATGAAACTTTGCAGTTGCGCCGCCGAAAGAACGTGGATGACGGTGGAAATGTATACGATATCAACGGACGCCGCTTTCAGACCGCCCGACCGGGTGATATCGCCTTCGATGGCGTGCAGGTTCGTTCCTCCGGTTTCCTCTTTCAGAGCTTGAATAAAACATCGGTCCTTGTCCACCGCATACACGGTTCCCTTGCGACCGACTTGTTCCGCGAAAATTTTCGACATGTAGCCGTTACCGCATCCGGCGTCAAGTACGGTCTGGCCGACGCGGACGGCGAGTTCTTTGAGAATGCACGCCTCATCCAGGAGACCTTCGGTAAATTTCGCGGCGTGCGACCGGCGCACGGCCCGGGCCGGAACCTCTGTTGCCGTATTCCCCGTATTGCCGCTGATTCGGCTTGCCGGAGACCCTTCCGGCTTCGCGGTCAACTTTGCCAAGCGGGGGAACAATTCATTTCTGCATTTCTCCACGATCAGCGCTTCCCGGTAATCGAGCATCGCCGTGTCTTGGAATCGGAACGGTTGCGGTTCTACTTGTAAAACATAGGAATTGACCTGCCGTTGCCAAAACCATTCGGCGCTGCCGAACTGGACATACCTGCAATCGATATCCGCGCAGGCGGAAAGCGCGGCCAGGAGCGCCCTACCCTTGACATTGTTTTCGATGCAAAGAGCGATATACGCGATTCGGTACTTGATCAAGGTCGAAGGGGCTTTGGCGGGCAAAGGGTTGAGATTCTGGCGGTCTTTTTGACCGCTGTGCAGAAAATGACCGTAGCAGCTTTGCAGCGTGAAACAATAAGGAAGGTCGTTCATAGACTTGACCAGCGCGGCCATGGGCTCGTCGATCCGGACGCCGCCCAGTTCGATCAAGCATTTGCGCCGTTGTTCCGCATAAAGCGGGTTGCGGACCAAGGCTTTGGCTTTAATGAAGGTTTTCAACCGGTAACATCCTCCCTGTTTCGTTCGGAAAAATCGACAAATTAGGATAATTTTAAAACAATAGGTCATTCACTTCATTTTGCAAATGTTTTTTCCCCAATCCGCAGGTGATTTAATTGTGTAATCCGGTTCCATTCTAAAGGGTTGCGTTTCATGTTTTTTATGCTAAAATCCGTCCATTCCTTTGAGAAAACCATACCCCGAACAGACGCAAGCCAAGGAGGATCAAACAGATGGATTATATTTCCCTGCCGAAACAAAGAACCGAAGTTTTAGTCAATACCTATGTCCGCAGCGTGTATAACTGGATGTTCATCGGCCTGGCCTTGACCGGCCTGGTCGCTTTTTATACCTCTCAAAATCCGACCCTGCTGAAAAGCATTTTCGGCACGCCTTTTATGTTTTTGGGCATCTTTATCGCCGAATTGGCGCTGGTTTGGACCATCAGCAGCCGGATCGACCGGCTGTCCGGCGCCACGGCCACCTTGCTATATTACATAGCTTCACCCGCATAACAGACGGCATGGTATTTTCTAAAAGATAATTGACGGTAGACATCTTTCCGACGGCCGACACGGTCAATCGGGATAGTTTCGTTTTTTAATATTTTATAAATATTACTTGACGGCATTGCTTATTTGCGTTAAATTACTAAATAATAATTATTATGATTTAATAATAAATCGCCTATGAAATCAGACCCTGAAGCCAAAGATTCTCAAAAACGCATGACCCGGATCAAGCAAGGTCTGAAAAAAAGCGGCTTGAAACTGACCCCACAACGTCTTGAAATTTTTAACGAAGTTGCAAAATCCGGCACTCATCCCGATGCCGAAACCGTGTATCGGGCCGTGCGCGAACGCATGCCCTCGGTTTCTTTGGACACGGTTTATCGCACCCTTTGGCTTTTATCAGATATGGGTTTGATCGCCGCTTTAGGCCCTGCGCGTGAAAAAGCCCGTTTTGATTCGAACACCGAACCGCATCATCACTTTATCTGCAGGCAATGCGGCAAAATCTTGGATTTTTACAGCCCGGACCTGGACCGGCTGCCAGTGCCGGAGGCAGCTCAAACCCTGGGCCAAAGTGAAAAAATAAACGTGGAAATCCGCGGCCTGTGCCGGGCATGTCTGGAAGAAAAAGAATAAGTTCACGCTTCAGCGGTTTACGGTCCATAGGTTCACGGTTGGGTCAAGTCCTGATTTAAAGTTGTCACTTTGTTAAAATGATAATTCAACTCAATTGACACCTTTTGGAGTGCGCGGACGCGTCCGCGCTTTTAAAGCGGCGACACGTCGCCGCATTCCAAAATCGAACGGTCGGGTTTCTTGTTCCCGAATATCGATAAACATTTAACGAAAGGAGGATTTATGGCGGAAGAAATCAAGACTGGGTGCGCGCGACCCACCGGCGGTCCCGTCGGAGAAAAGGTTCCAATGCAATCCCCGGAAAAAAACAATCAGGAAAAGGAGGTTCGGCAAATGATACAAGTCGGCAGAAAAGCGCCCGATTTTACGGCGCCCGCTTACCAAAAAGGCAAATTCGTCAATGTAAAGCTCTCGGACTATCTCGGGAAATGGGTTCTTTTATGTTTCTACCCGGGTGATTTCACCTTTGTCTGAGCAACCGAGATTTCGGCAGTTGCCGAAAAATACAATGAATTTCAGAAACTTGGGGTGGAAATACTCTCCATGAGCATCGACAGCATGTTTGTGCACAAAATGTGGAACGACAATGAACTGTCCAAAATGGTGGACGGCGGCGTTCCTTTTGCCATGCTCTCCGATGCCGGCGGAAAAGTGGGCAAGGTTTTCGGCGTTTATGACGAGGACGCGGGCGTGGAGACGCGCGGCAGATTCATCATCGATCCGGACGGAATCATCCAAGGCTATGAAGTGCTGACCCCGCCGGTGGGCCGAAACGTCAATGAATCATTCCGGCAGGTTCAAGCCTTTCAACTTGTCAGAGAGTCCAAAGGAACCCAAGCCACGCCCTCCGGCTGGAAACCGGGCAAAATGACGCTTAAGCCCGGACCGGAACTGGTCGGCAATGTCTGGAAGGAATGGAAAACCAAAATGGCATTCGATTGAATTGAAAACACGGCCGCCGCATCAAGTCGGATTCGCAAAAGCCGCGTTGTTTCGCAACGCGGTTTTTGCGGGCCGATGATGAGGAGGATCGGTTGTATCAACCCGATCATGAGAGGAAAGGAGGACAAAGATGAATGAAGAAAAAAAGGTCCCAATAAGGGGCGAAGCGAACAAACGCACATTCGGCAGCGGACCGTCGATCCGCGACTGGTGGCCCAATCAGTTGAACCTCAAAACCCTGCACCGGCACTCGCCGCTGTCCGATCCCATGGGCAACGATTTCAACTACGCCGCAGAATTCAGGAGCCTCGACCTGGCGGCTGTTAAAAAGGATCTGCGGGCGCTGATGACCGAGTCGCAGGAGTGGTGGCCGGCCGATTTCGGCCACTACGGGCCCTTGTTCATCCGCATGGCTTGGCACAGCGCCGGCACCTACCGCATCGGCGACGGCCGCGGCGGCGCCGGAGCCGGTCAGCAGCGTTTCGCGCCTCTCAACAGTTGGCCCGATAACGTGAACCTCGACAAGGCCCGCCGGCTCCTTTGGCCGGTCAAGCAAAAGTACGGCCGGAAAATCTCCTGGGCCGACCTCATGATCCTGGCGGGCAATGTCGCCCTGGAATCCATGGGATTCAAAACCTTCGGTTTTGCCGG
>RPPU01000462.1 GCA_003819975.1 Desulfobacteraceae bacterium | reverse complement strand
TCAAAGTCCGGCATGCTGATGCGCGCCGGGTTCAGAAACCGTTCGAAGATCAGCCCGTATTTGATCGGGTCGATATTGGTGATGTTCAGACAATAGGCGGCCAGCGACCCGGCTCCGGAACCGCGGCCCGGACCGACCGGAATGTCGGAACGCCGCGCATAGTCGATAAAGTCGGCCACGATCAGGAAGTAGCCGGAAAAACCCATCTTGATGATAATGCCCAGCTCATGTTCCAGCCGCTCTTCATATTCGCGCCGCACCTCGGGCGTGAGCGTGCCGTCTTCGTTCAACTTCTGCTCTAAACGCTTCTCCAGGCCTTTCTGCGCGTCGGTCCGCAGAATCTGATCCAGGCTGGTATGCTCCGGCACCTGGAAAACCGGATATTTATATTTGCCGAACTCCATCGCGAACGTGCAACGCTCCGCCACGACCCGGGTCTGATCCAAGGCCGACCCAAAACCGTCCCGCAGGCCGGCCTCCATTTCGGCGCGCGATTTGAGGTAAAATTCCTGGGTCGAAAGCTTCATGCGTTTTACATCGTCGACCAGTTTGCCGGTCTGGATGCAAAGCAAGGCATCGTGGGCCTCGGCATCTTCTCTATTCAGGTAATGGCAGTCATTGGTCGCCACCATGGGCAGCGACAGCTCTTGAGAAAATTCCTTGAGCACCTTATTGACTTCATGCTGCTCCGGCATGTTATTGGACTGGACTTCAAGATAAAAACGATCCTGATCGAACAGCCCGGCCAATTCTTGGGCCGCGAGTTTGGCCTCCCGGATGCGTTTCTGAAAAATCAGGTTGGTCACCTTGCCTTTCAGACAGGCGGAAAGGGCGATCAAGCCCTGGTTATATTCCCGCAGCAATTCCATATCCACGCGCGGGTGATAATAAAAACCCTCCAGATGACCCAGGGTCACGAGCCGGCTCAGGTTTTGGTAACCCTGATCGTTCATTACCAATAAAACCAGATGGTGCGCGGTAGGGCTGCCGTCCGTTGCCGGCGCCTTATCTTTGCGATTGCCCGGCGCCACATAAACTGCGCAACCCAGAATCGGCTTGATGCCTATTTTAGGAGCAAAAGTGAAAAGTTCCACGGCCCCGAACATATTGCCGTGGTCTGTAACCGCCGCCGCCTGCATACCTAAAGCCTTGGCCTTTTCCAGCATCTTATCGATCCGGATGGCTCCGTCTAAGAGACTGAATTCACTGTGTACATGCAGATGGACAAAAGAGCTTGAATCCGACACGCTTTCCTCGTTACCATAAAGTCAGGGTTAATCCAAAATATCCGTAAAAAGTCGTCCAGGGTAAAACTCAATGAATCGGTTGTCTTACTCCTCGCCTGAATTTTTTTTAATCCGCTTTTCAGGATTAAAAACATTTAACTTTTTCAACAAAGCGAAAGTATGATACGTTAACCCGCATCGCTCGGCAAGCCCATTTTCTGTGATGGGAATTTAAAAATTTTAGGCAAAATTAACCGGAAGGGATCTCTAAAAATTCACTTTATCGATATCCTCAACACATGTATTCATGACCGCCAAAACCCCCCATACTCCTGAAGAAAAACTGCTCCACCTCCAAAAAACCGTCCAGGATTACAAAGAGCAACTGGTCGACCTAAGCCGACAGAACCGGGAACTGGTCCAACGGAATAAGGATCAAGAGATCTTTTTAAATCACTGCCCCGTCGGCCTGGTCTTGATCCGGCAAGGCCGGATTGTGCAAATGAATCAAACCGCCCTGGATCGGATGGGGTATGAGTCGAAAGAAATCCGGGACCGTGTTTTTTGGGATTTTGTGGACCCGGCCTCTAAGGATGTTCTTAAGGAACGGGCCCAGGACCGCCGCAAAGGTAAATGGGCGCCGGCCCGATTTGAGACCCTCCTGATCCGTAAAGACGGCACCCGCCTCGAATGCGAAATCAGGCTGGAACGCTTCCGCTACCGGGGCCGCGCCGCCCTGCTGGCCGGGCTGATCGATTTGGACGACCGCACCCGGCACTTGCCGGATCTGACCCAATCTATGAAAACCGAAGCCCTTCTGACCATGGCCCAAGGTCTAAAACAACAACTAACCCCCGGCTTGGCCCAATTAAAAAAAAACTATCTGAGTCTAAAAAAAGGGAACCTGGAAGATCCCGATTCTTTAATAGCGATTTTAGATCAAATGCAAGCAACCCTGGAGCACATCCAAACCGACTTAAATGTTTTGGATGATCTGGCCCGGACCGCTTATGCGCCCCACGAGCTTTCCGTTTTTACATTAAAAGAACTGACGCTAACCCTGATCGCCCAGGCCGGCCCTTTGATTCAAGCGGCCGAAGCGCTATCCCAAAACAAGATTCATTTCAAAACCTATGTGCGGGCCGGCTCCCGCCTTCGCGGCCATCCGGGCGAACTCTTGCAAGCGCTATTGCACCTACTCCAAAATGCCCTGGAAGCCATGCCCGCGGGCGGCGAGCTTTATTTAAGCACCGAAGAAAGCGCCGGCCAGGCCCTGATCTATATCCAGGACAGCGGCAGCGGCATTGCGGATGACTTGCAGGCCCGGGTATGGGATCCTTTCTTTTCCACCAAAGGCCCGGGCCGGGCCGGACTCGGCTTAAGCCTGGCCGCCGCGATTGTGAATCGTCATCAAGGGACCCTGGAGCAGACCAGCACTCATAATCAGGGCGCCATCATCACGGTCAAACTGCCTATCTTTTCCGCGGAAACTGAAAAAAAAGAACGTCCGCTTAAACGAAACTTGAAAGATACCTTGGTTTTACTCATCGACTCTCAGGACCTGATCCGACCGCTTCTGGCCCGGATGCTGACCGCCAAAAACGTGAAAGTCGTTCCGGCCGACAGCGGTCATGCGGCGCTCACCCGGCTCAAGGCCCGAGCGTATGATCTGGCTTGGCTCGGCGGCCTGATTCCGGACATGCCCAAAGCGGATCTGTGGCGGGAGATCAAAAAACTTAGGCCCAAAATCGCCACGGCTGTGGTTCTGGATCATCCGGACCAGGCCCAAAAAATAACAGCCGACCTGGTCCTGCCCCAGCCATTGGATCTGAACAAAGCAGTGCAGCAAGTGCTGGAACTACTAAGGAGGAATCAACCACGGAACGCATAAATGATAAATCAAGAGAAGAATTAACCACGGAATACACGGAACACACGGAAAAAATCAATAAAATAGTCTTATAAAAATTTTCCGTGTGTTCCGTGTATTCCGTGGTTACTCCGGCTCTCTTAAAATTTATGCCTGGGGTCTGATTCATTCTTCTGTTTTACTAACTTTATTTCCCGTGGTGTTTCTATGACGACATCGACCCAAATCCCCCTGGCCGAACGCATGCGGCCCGCCAAACTGGAAGAGATGATCGGCCAAGAGCAACTCCTGGGATCCGATTCGGCCCTGGTCAAAGCCCTGCGCTCCGGCCGCCTCTTTTCCGTGATCTTTTGGGGCCCGCCCGGCACCGGCAAGACCACCCTGGCGCGTTTACTCGCCCAATACACCCAAAATCCCTTCGAGACCTTCTCGGCCGTGACCTCCGGCGTCAAAGACCTGCGCGAAGTCACGGCCCGCGCCGAGGTTACCCGCCAAGAATCGGGCAAACCCACCATCCTGTTCGTGGACGAGATTCACCGCTTCAATAAGGCCCAGCAGGACGCTTTTTTGCCCCATGTGGAAAGCGGTCTGATCATCCTGGTGGGCGCCACCACCCAGAACCCCTCTTTTGAGGTCATTCCGCCTTTGCTCTCCCGCGCCCGGGTCATGGTGCTGCGGCCCCTTGAAAAAGAAGAACTGAAAAAGATCCTGCTGCGCGCCCTACAAGACGAAGAAAAAGGCCTGGGCTCACAAGGCGTAACCGTGGCCGACGATGCCCTGGATCTCCTGATCCGGATTTCGGGCGGCGACGCGCGTGTGGCGCTCAATAACCTGGAACTGGCCCTGGCCTATAGCCAAGAAGACCAACCCCCTCCCTTTGTGCTCGACCTGGGCCGCATGGAAAAGGCGCTCAGCAAAAAAGCCTTGAGCTATGACAAGGACGGCGATGAACATTACAACCTGATCTCGGCTTTTCATAAAAGCCTGCGCGGCAGCGACCCCCAAGCCTCGCTCTACTGGCTTTACCGCATGCTCATGGCCGGCGAAGACCCGCTCTTTATTGTGCGCCGCATGATCCGCTTTGCTTCCG
>RPPU01000461.1 GCA_003819975.1 Desulfobacteraceae bacterium | reverse complement strand
TGAAGCCAAGCTGCCTTGTTTAATGCTCGCCGCCCAATTGGAGGGATCTAGGGTCTTAACCATTGAAGGGCTCTCGCCGGTGCAGGACTTGCACCCCATACAAACTGCTTTTGTGGAACAGGGCGCGATCCAGTGCGGGTTCTGCACGCCCGGCATGGTTTTGAGCGCCGTGGATCTCTTGCGCCGCAACCCCGAACCCAGCCGCGATGAAATCCGCGTGGGTTTGAGCGGCAATCTCTGCCGCTGCACCGGTTACCAAAAAATCGTGGATGCCGTTGAAGTTGCCGCGCGTAAAATGCAGGAAAAAAAATGAGCCAGGTCTTTGTTCCCCAAAATTCCGACCAGCTCTGGGACTTTCTCGATCAGGAATCCCGAGCCCGTATTTTCGCCGGTGGCACCGATCTGCTGGTCCGGTTTCGGCGAACCAACGAAAACCTTCCAGCGCTCATCTGTTTGGATCGGGTACAGGAATTAAAAGGGGTTCGGGAATCCGGTCCCGATATTTTGATTGGCGCCTGTTCCACCCATAGTGCTCTGCTCGCAGACCCGCTGCTGAACCGGCATTTCCCCATCCTGGCCCAAGCCTTGCGGCACTTGGGCTCGCCGCTGATCCGCAACAGCGCCACCATCGGCGGCAATATTTGCACCGCTTCCCCGGCCGGAGACACGCTGCCGCCCCTTTATGCCCTGGATGCGGAACTCGAAATCCGCACCCGCAACGCTTCCCGGCGTATGCTTCTGAAAGATTTTATCCGGGGTCCGGGAGCAACGGATCTTCAGCCGGGAGAAATTTTAGCGCATGTTCGCCTTAAAAAGGATGTTGATTTTAATGTGCAGCATTTTGAAAAAGTGGGTCAAAGAAACGCTTTGGCCATTGCAATGGTCAGCCTGGCCGCGCTCCTCCAGGTGTCTCCGGCCGGTCTCATTGAAAAGGCACGCCTGGCTTGGGGCAGCGTGGGTCCGACCGTCGTAACGTCACCCGAAGCCGAAGCAGCCCTCATCGGCCGACCCCTGTGCCAAGAAACCCTGGAACATGCCATGCCTCTGGTCCGCAAAGCCGTCGCGCCCATCGATGACCTCCGCGCCACCGCCGACTATCGCCGCATCGTAGCGGGGAACCTGTTGCTGAGATTGGCCGTTTATCATACCTTAACCGTCGGCTAAAAGGAACCGGACCAATGCCTCCATCTCAAAAACTGTTCACCAAACCCTTTCTGGCCCTCAACGGGATTTGCTTTTTAACCTTTTGCAATATGGCGGTCTTTTTTCAATTCTACGGCTATTTGCACACCCTGCCTATTGCCGCCGAATGGTACGGTTTTCTTATCGCTGTTTTCTCCATAACCGGTTTGATCCTGCGGCCGATCTTAAGCCCCTTTCTGCATATGGGCAATGCCCGGACCTGGATCTTGATCAGCACGGCCGGCGTGGCGCTCTCCTTATTAAGTTATAACCTGGCGCAAAATCTGTGGAGCATGACCCTGGTGCGCGCTGTTCACGGAATTACTTATGTCGTTCTGGGCATTGCCCTGAATACTTCCCTGGTCAACCTGATCCCGGCCGGCCGCAGCGGTCAGGCTTTCGGCCTAGTCACGGTCATTACGCTTCTGCCTTTTGCCGTGGTCCCGCCGCTTTTGAAACCGGCCGTGCATCTCTTGGGCGGGTTCATCCCGGTGCTTAATTTTTCGGCTTTGTTGATGCTCCTGGTTTTTCCACTCGTCCTGGTCATTCAAAAACCTCACGATCCCTCTGCCCAAACTACAGCAGGCCGACGCCCCGGCCTGCACGATCTGGTCATCAGCCTGAAAGATCTGCGCGTGTCGCTCCTACTGCTGCTCATGCTTTTGCTTTACTCCAGTTTCACGCCTATCTTTTTTTTCCTGGAAAGCTACGCTCAAACCATCCCGATCCGCAACCCCGGCCTATTTTTCACCCTCTCCACCTTGAGCGAGATCGGCGTGCGCTTGCTGGCCGGAACCCTTTTTGATCGGCTGAATAAGCCTTTCCTGATCGCCGGTTCTTTGTTTGCCATCGGCCTGGGTTACCTGGCTTTGGCTGCTTGTTCCGGGCCTGTTTTATTCTACAGTCTCGGTGTTTTTTTGGGCCTGGGCTGGGGCGTAGCCATGCCCGTGCTCAATGCCTTATTATTCGATATCTCCGCCCCGCACTTGAAAGCCCTGAACACCAACCTGGGCGTGCAAATGTTTCAAGGCGGGTTTTTTATCGGCCCGCTCTTGGGCGGTCTGATTTTGGCGCACGGAAATTTTAAAATCCTGTGTTATTTTTGCGCTTTGCTGGTTTTTATTTCCGTGGGCTTAACGGCCTTTTTGTCAAAACGGCATAAAACTTGAATATTTCATCCAAATTGACTATCCTACTAGACCAAGAGAAAAAACATGAACGAAAAAAACGCAACCGATGAAATCGAACCGGGACAAACCTATGTAATCGATCTTTTCCGGCCCGCCGATGCCGCGGGCGTGACCACCCTTTTCAAAACCGTATATGGGGAAGGTTATCCCATCCGCACTTTTATACAACCCGAGCTGCTGATCCAAGAAAACGCCGCGCACCGAACCATTTCCATTGTGGCGCGCACACCTAAAGGCGATATTGTCGGCCATAATGCCCTTTTTAACAGTGCACCCTATGACCGCATCTATGAAGCCGGGGCCGGCGTGGTTCACCCGCATTATCGGGGCGGTAAAGGCATTTTCACCCAAATGATCAAACACGGCTTCAAAGTCGGAGCCGAACAATTCGGACTTGAGGCCGTTTTCGGCGAACCGGTCTGCAATCATTTGTTTTCGCAAATGGCGACTGTCACGGTTAGGGCTATAACCCAAGCCGTTGAAGTCGACTTGATGCCGGCCGCAGCCTATCAACAGGAAAAAAGTGCTGCCGGCCGGGTGACCACTTTGCTGGATTTCATGCTTTTTAAACCCAAGGAGCAAACCCTTTACTTGCCCAAGGCCTATGCGGAATCTCTGAAATTCATCTATGGCTTTCTGAATGAAAAACGCACCTTGCGCCTCTCCGATGAAGGGCTATTGCCAAGTCTCAAGAGCGTGATTAAAACCCGGGTTTTCGACTTCGCCCAGGTAGCTCGCCTGGCGGTTCATGAAGCGGGCGATGATTTTCCCGCGGTCCTGGAACAAGAAGAGCAAGCCGTGCTGGCAAAAGGAGTGCTCGTGATCCAGATCTGGGTGAACCTAAGCTGGCCCTGGGTCGGCCGGGTTGTGGATTTTTTACGGCAACGCGGTTATTTCCTGGGCGGACCGTTGCCGCGCTGGTTCGACACTGACGGCCTCTTGATGCAAAAAATTATTGAAACACCCAATTGGGATGGCATTCAGCTTTATACGGACAATGCCAAGGAAATACTAAAAAGGATTAAGACGGACTGGCAGGAGACACAAAGATAAAGGGTAACCAATCGGGTTCAATGAAAAAGAACATGAAAAAAACGAGCGATTGGTCATATGATAACTTGAAAACCGGTGCATGACAAAAACGAAGGCTTATCGGCTGATTAACCGTGAACGGGGAACCGTGAACCCGACAACCTGAGCACTTACAATAAAGGAGAATTTATGGATATTCAAACCCGCAAGGAAAAAGAAACCTGGATCGTGGCCGTGCGCGGCCGCATCGATGCCCTGACCGCTCCGGAATTTGAGAAAAAGCTCCAGGAGTCCGCTGCTTCCGGTCAATCGATTTTTCTTTTGAACTTCAGCGCACTCGAATACATCAGCAGTGCCGGCTTGCGCGTTATCCTGAGCGCCGCCAAAAAATTAAAGGAAAAAAAAGGCCGTATCTCTTTTTGCGGCTTACAAGCTCCGGTCCGGGAAGTTTTCGACATTTCGGGCTTGACCTCCATTTTTAAGTTTTTTGATTCGGAAACAGAGGCCCTGAAAGAAGTATAGGTTTCTTATTCCAAAACATCGACATGAGGATTTCTAAAAATAAGCCTTTTGGAATTTTACGATTCGATTCTCAAGAGCCGTTGCCGATAAAGTGTCTTTTTAGAAATCCCGGATTGTCGATAAGATTCAAGAAATTTAGACAGGATTAACAAGATGAACAGGATAAAAAACTTTAGTCAATTTTTAAAATCCAGTAGATCCTGTTAATCCTGTCGAGATATCTTTCTTGTCGGCTGTTCTGAAAAAAGCAAGGGCAAGAGCCCTTGCGGAGCCTCGTCTT
>RPPU01000460.1 GCA_003819975.1 Desulfobacteraceae bacterium | reverse complement strand
CCAACTTGATAAGCAAGCCGATTTTATGATGTTTTTTCATGCGAGCCGCCGGTGACGACACCCGGTGCCGTTTTTTCACCTAAGAGTAATTTGGATAACCAGGGCCGGCCTTGAACCCTGACCAGACGGACCAGGCCGAAAGCTATTAAAAAGGTAATGACCCAATATACGGGCACCTCGACCCAAATCGGGAAGGGCAAAGAAAAAGCGTATAGGCAAATCAGGATGGGCGTATGCACCAGATAGATCCCATAGGAATCCGGCGCCAGGGCCGCGAGGCTTTTCAGAATTTTAGCCGCTCTTTTGCCGGCGCTCCATCGGCACAGGAGGTTTAAAATCAAGAGGCAAGCACATACCTGAAAAAAGAAACCGGCCAACAGGATTTGACCCAAGGCATGGCCCCCGAAAAGCTGTTCTTCCAACCGCAATTCCCCGTAATAAGCCGCATAAAACAGAACGGTCAGTGCCGTGAACAGGCCTTGTCTGGCGAACAAACGCGGCAAAGCATTCACGTCCTGCCGGAACCAAACTCCCAAGGCAAAGAACAAAGACCAGGCAAAGAACAGACGGTTCCCATGCGTTTCAAAAAGATTCGCCTCCATGCCCCGGGTCCAGAGGATGACATCGGCGGTCAGATAAAAAAGAAAAGAAAAACAAGCCGCCGGGATCAAAAGGGTTTGCATGCCGGATCGGCCGGGTCGGGTAATCAAAAAATGGTGGAGCACAAACAGTTGCATAAGGGCGAAAAGATAATAGAGCTGCCATTGGCCGGTCAAAAGCGGAAAAATCAAGTCATTGCTCCAACCGGCCTTGTTCAGCACCTGATCCGTGAAAATAAGCAGGGAATTCCAAATCAAGAAAGGCACCAGGATCCGGCCGGCTTTTTTAACCAAAAAGCCCTTCCATGAAACTTGGGAAGCGGATTCAACGGATTCTCCGGCAAAAAAACCGGAAAAGACAAGGAACAACGGCACCACCAGGCTGAAGACCGGTGCAAAAGCCAAACCGCCCGGCCACCAGGTCTCCATTCCCGGTCGCATCAGAAAGTCCGTATGCACCAACACGATCAGGCCGGCGGCGATGGTGCGGGCCGGCCCTGAGGCAGCGGTCAGAAGCGGCCGCAGATCGCTAGGCATCCGCAAGAGATCAGACCCCAATTATAAGCCGGCTACTGCGCCGTTGGCTTTGATTTTAAACAGCCTTTGTTTCGTCCCCTGTTGAATCTGAAAAACATCGGCTTCTTGACCCTGAATAAAAGTGATTCGATCGCCGCGCTTGAGTCCCGCGAACCCGTGAGCCTTGAGTTTTGCCGGATTCAGCACGATCGCTTCCATGCTATCGCCGGGTTTCAGATTTTCCGGTAATTGGGAAACAAAACGAACCCCGAGTTGCGCGTCCACAGGACCGCCCTTCGCGACTCTGACGTTACGTCCGACCCTTCCGGCGTACGATGTTTCCGACAGTATAAAAACCATTAAAAACGCTGTAATCAGCAAAAGAACCGGGATTTTTTTATTCGTTTTCATGCCATCCCCCTTTTTTTATGATTTTAATAGCCTTATCAGGCTATTATTGAAATTAGTCATTAGATTCCTGTAAAAAGTTCAAAAAAATACTCAAATATTTAGGCTACGGGTTATAATCTATTAGCCGTTTACATATGGCCCAAACCAGGCGTTAATCCGGATGTTTTGACTGTTTTTTTTCAATAGTCTGAATGCCTGCAGCCTATCAACCTATATAGACTCTTAACTCAGAAACATCGACAATTTGTCGTCGATAAGTGAAAAGTGAAGAACGAACCGACTTACCATCGTACGGAATTATTCCGGCAATCCTTGCCGGAATTCATGTCTTTTTGATCCTGGATTTTTCAGGATCAATAAAACATTTACGATTTTATATCATGGAATGGGTAAAAATTCATCTGAAAAGGAATTTTTCACTTATAGATAGCCGGTATGCTCTCTGATCTCCCGCCCGTGGAGCCTGCGTGATGCCGGAGGGGCAATTATTAAAAAATTTGCGTCTTAACGCCCTGGCTACGCCGTCCTGCTCACCTGATGAATTCCCAGTGGGCGAGAGTCTAAGCGCGGGTTTGTTTGTGGTGAATGATCGCTGGTCATCTGCGGCTTTCCGGCCAGAAAAACCTTGATCTCGGCCCTAAAACAACTTATGAATACCAATGCTGAATTGGACTTGTGCGGTTGCCGTGACTGCCGGTTTCAGTGCTATCAACTTGCTTTCAGATCATCCCTATTTATAAAGAGGTTATCATGAACTTGTGGCCTTTTAAAAAACCGGATTGCGTGGCAATTATCATTCACGGCCTGCAAAACAAACCGCCGGGCAGGCTATTTAAACGCTGGTGCCTGGAAGCCATTCGGGAAGGATTTACACGAGCCGGACTGGTGTCCAGGCTTTTTACTTTTGAGTTTGTCTACTGGTCTCATCATCTGTATCCGAACCCGTTGAATCCCCTCGAAACCCGTGAGGGCCATCCCTGCTTTTTAGCTGAACCCTATGTGCCTTGTGAAGAAACCTTATCGGCGATCAAAAAAAATACGCGCATATCCATCATCTTCCGATCATTGGCCCAGAAAACGCTTGCCAAACTGTTTCTGGGTTCAAGCATTCAGGAAAAAGCAGATGCTCTAGCGGGCAATATCCTGGAGTACACCTTCCCGGATCTGGCCCTTTATTACGCCAACAAACGCGTGTTCGACCGGAAAAAAGGCGTGCGCGATCTTCTGCGCGCCGAATTGCTTGGAGCCATTCGTAAATACCCGGAATCGAAAATTTTGTTGATCGCCCATTCCATGGGTTCCATTGTCGCCTATGATATTCTGGCGGATTCATCGCTTTCCATTGACATCCTGTTGACCGTGGGCTCTCCGCTCGGCTCGCCGGTGGTGCGCAAGCGATTTGCACAGGAGTACGACCTGCCCCTAACGAATAAAGATAAAATCCCGGCGCCGGAATCCGTGCAAACCGCCTGGTACAATCTGGCCGATATCGAGGATATGGTGGCTTTCGACGCCAAGCTGGCGGATCATTACGCCCCGAACAGTCGCGCCATTGCGCCCCAAGACGTTCAAACGGTCAATGATTACGTATTTCAAGGCAATGCAAATCATCACAATATTTTCGGCTATCTCCGCTCAACCGAATTGGTCCGCATCCTACATTCCTTTATCGATCAGCAACCTTTCTCCGTTAGGGAGCGGATCGCAAACAAATTCGCAAGTTATTTGACCAAAATAAAAGCGCGTCAGCGTCCAAAACTTTGAACCCCTACTTTTCCATCATTTTTCATATCCTGCAGATCCTGTTGATCCTGTCAAAAAATCCGATCACTTTCCGATGATTTCCAAACTCTCCCGGATCCATCGCCCCACATCCTCGAGCCGATGGGCATCCGACGCGGTAATTAATTTGATCTTTTCCTTTTTCAGAATATTCAATAAAGTCCGGTTGATACCCAACTCCTTATGCCCGTAATTAATAACGAGACCGCTGCTGAACTCGACCGCCATATCCGCGGTCTTTAATACTCGCGCCAATTTCAAATATTTTTCAGTCTGATCAAGTTTGGGATAATGATTAAAACATTTAATGGAGTCCGGATGAGCCAGATGACCGAATAAGCCCGACTTCACCAAATCGACCATGGACTCGTAATAGCGGTCATATAATTGATCGACATCCCGGCCTTTCCAGAACTCGGCTTTGTGATCAAAGCCCCAATGATCGATCCAGTGGATCGATCCGGTTGTAAAATCAAACTCAAATTGTTCGAGAATATCGGCGATGATTTCTTCTTTGCCCGGGATATAATAAATTTCCAAGCCCCAATGGATCTTGACCGGATATTCTTCCCGGCGGCATTGCCCGATTAAGTCGGTATAGGCGGATAGCGAAACCTTCATCTGGTTTTGGAACCAAAGCGCCTGGTATTCGTTGTATTTCGCGATATCCGCATAAAGCGGCCCAAACTCCTGGAAACGATGCGAATGCTCCAATAGATAAAGTTCCGCAACTCCCCTTTCCCGGGCCGTATCCGTAAAACGCCTGACCCAATCCCGGGTATAAGGACCGCGTTCCAGATGAACATGCGTGGAAATGCAGGATTCAATGAAATCGGAAACCGGGCATAACCGGGCTCCTGCGTCACATAAAAGGACGTTCCATTGTTTATCAATAATAT
>RPPU01000459.1 GCA_003819975.1 Desulfobacteraceae bacterium | reverse complement strand
GCGAATTCTATAATAAATTAAACAATTTGGCGTTTAAAATTTTATTTGGATTACTTGAGGTCAACATGTTTTTAAGTTCATTTTTAATTTTTTCATATGGAATAGGGATCCCGATGCCGTCGCTTATTTTTTTCCATTGATCGACAACATAGAATACGGCCTCGTGTTCAG
Organism: Desulfobacteraceae bacterium; assembly: GCA_003819975.1. Next base: position 4,043 of record RPPU01000459.1, on the reverse strand, counting down.
GCGCTTCAGGATGATTCCTTTTATAAAATGTTGAAAAACCCATGGCTCCGCAATCCAATTCTTTGTATATCTTAAAGCGAAACTCATCAAGTTTTTGTTCCTGCTCAATTATTAACGCCCAAAGATGTTGGTAATGAAACAGCAATAGGTCAACGCCTTCGGCGCTGCCTCCATACATAAGCGGGCGAAAATAGATGTGCCCGATTTGTTCAGCAAGAAATTCGAGTATTTGTTCAGTAGATTTCATTTGTCTTTTTAGCCTTTTGATCTCCGCCGATGTCAATATCTTTGCTTTTTATTCCGGGTTTCATTGTCATGATCGCCGAAATTCAAACGAATGAAGATGGAAGATCGATCAATACCATTTATCCAAAACAGAACGCCACGGCCGGTTAACATACTTATCAGCCTTACGGAATGGCGGCGCTGACTCGCGACGCCTGACGGATGGACACAGGCGCAGCCTGCGGCCGGACGGAAGGCGGAGTCGGGAGGCAAGCGCTTTTATTGCCGATCCGGTGCACGCACTTGTTGGCTGCTCTCGTCTTTAATCCCTACTTTGGCCAATAAATCTTCCAACCACGGGGGTAAAGACATCCCCGGCTTAATATGCCTATAAATCCTTAGCAGAAGTTTAGCAGTGGTGGACGCGGCTAGGTCAACGGTATTCTTGTCTGTTCTATAGAGCAGCCGTAGTTTATCATAACCTCCGAACTTCTCTGGGGCTGCGAAGGGTGATGGATGAACCAGTGAATCTCGGAAAGGCTTAACGACGTCGAGGAATTGTGCGACATCGGTGTCATCCGTGCCCCACGGAGATGCCCCGGCGACAATCTCAGGATATTTTTGAAGCTTTTCGCGTATGGAGGCTGAAGCGGAATCTTCAAGTAGCTTTCTGCTACGATTTGACAAACCAGTTGTATCCGCCGTGCGGAGATAGTCCCAGGCAATGCCGTTAAGATAGGCCTCTATTAGGTTGAAGCAGGCGATGACGCCTGACCGGGCAGCAAACATTTTCTGGCGGACCAAAGACCCTATCGTCTCGCGATTGCACAGCAATTCCGCCTGAGCGGCCGTCTCGAACTGTACAAGCTGTCCCTCAGCGCGGGCGGCAAGGCCAACCGCTTCCATGATGTCTTTGGCAAAATCCTCCTCAGGAATCCTGAATTGGAGGCCCCACAACGACATGCTAACAGTCAAGTGTGTAGGGTTACCGCGTAAAACTTCTTTACGAACTGGAGCAAAACGATTCTCGAACTCTAATAGGGGCATTTCCAAACCTCGAAATGCCTTAATTTCTTCATACATGTCTGAGAGCCGCTGGGGTGTCATGCCTATGAAGTTCCTCTCGCAGAATTGCTCCAACTGCTTTGAAAGTCGTCTCTTAACGTCAGCCTTTCCAGATCTCAGTTGCCTGCGTGGCAAGGCGGTCAGATCGACTTGATCAGCCCTCAGGAATTCGATCCAGTCCCGCGTGTCGCCAAGCATAAGTCGACCGACGGCTGCGGCACGGTTTGCCTGCCTGATCATAGCTGCTTCTTTATCTCGGCCAGAAAGTTGAGTCATTTTCGTTCCATTCTATAGCCAATCGCGGCGCTGACCCGCGACGCCTGACGGATGGACGCAGGCGCAGCCTGCGGACAGACGGAAGGCGGAGTCGGGTCCAGTGCCTTGTTCCGGCGCGCGGAGCGCATCGGACAGAGCACTGGACGAAGTCAGCGCCGCGATTCCGTGCGACGCAGTCGCGCGGAACAAGTTATTCTGCAGTTTCCGGATATCTCCCAATTCGGAACGATATACGGAAAAAGAAAAAATCTTTTAAATTCGATTATTCTTTCCAAATGCATCTCTGATGGTTGATTCATGTTTAATCAAAGACCGCTCTGAGCGATCGATATTTTTAAAAATTGGGAGACTTGGAAGATGGGGTAAATGTAATTAAAAATTACTAAAAAATCAAGCTTTTTCATTTAATCAAGTCATGAGATTTTTTTGCAGGAGATGCAACTAAATCCATTTTATTAAAAGGCGGATTCCGGCCCCGGATCGAACCGCCAATGAACGCGGATAAACGCTAATCTATCAAAAATTCTATATTAAAATCTTATTTGTTTTATTGGCGTTCATTAGCGGTTCGTCCCCTTGACCCCCCGGCCCCTTGACTCCTTGAGCCCTTTCTCTTCTTATGATGGGATATGGAACAAAGGAGGGCTCCGCCATTGAGACTATTTCATTTGGAAGCATCCGGTATACTGCCGGACGAGCGGATTTTCTTCTTGCTCCTTGGAGCCGATTTTCAACGTAATCGGCTTGCCGGACAACTTCAGCAAGGCATAGCTTGTCTGTCCCCAATTCGATCTATAAGTGCATTACCGAGTGGAATTTCCTTGCCAAGTTGTTGGTATGCAAGGACCATTTCATTAAGGGCATCGCGGAGCATGGCACGGCACTCTTCAATATCCTTGCCTTCGGTAATAACTTCCGGCCATTCAACCAACTGGCCCATATAACCGGAACTGATTTTGGTGTATTTAGCGGTGAAATTTACCATTTTTCGTAATTTCCTATATTTAAATGACTTTTGCTATATTATAATTGTTTCTTTTGTCGGCGTCAATTGTGATTGTGGCGGCGAATTGATTCATAAAAAATGTTAGCCGAAGCCGGAATAAGAGAGGATTGTTGACTATCGCCTAAACGCCTTAAATGAACCTTTTAAAGGATAATAGAGGGTTCAAAATTTTGAACCCCTACAAAAGAATGGAATATACAGATTCTTTGAATTAAGAGGGCAGGCGCAAGGCCAGCCCCTACACCCTTGAATCCTGTTTTTTTCTTAAACCCTTGGCCCCTCGACTCCTTGACCCCTTGAACCCTTCTCTTCTAAACCAATCTTTTCAGAAGAATATCTTCGACATTTTGCCTGGCATCCAAAACCGATAAAACATACACTTTGGCGCCTGCGATTCTATAAATCATACGCCAAGGAGCGATGATTAATTCGCGATAGATAAAGATGCCTTGATCCTGAAGCTCCGGGACAATGCGTCCGCGTTCGGGAAAGACATGAAGATTGGCTGCTTTTTGTTTGACCTTCTTTAATATTTTGAGTGCATTTCCCGGACTGTCCGCGGCAATATAGGCAATGATCTCTTTTAAATCATTTTCAGCAACGGCAGCCCACAGGACTTCGTACGGATGGCTCATTCCATTTTTTCTTTCAGCGTCTTTTCAATTTCCGCAAATACATCCTGCTGGGGCTTAACCTTTTCATTTCTGATATCGGTTTCGCCTTGCGAAAGCAGTTTCAAAATGCCGATGGCATTACGCATATTTTCATAACTTTTCGGGTCTTGCAGCACCGCGCGCGGTTCGCCGTTTTGCGTGATGATCACGGGACGATGGGTCTCGTTTATTTGATTAAGCAAATCGGCTGCCCTGGATTTAAGATAAGTAACCGGCTTGATATCGTTGGTTATATTCATGGTTTTTCTCCAGTCCCTATATGATACCGAATTCGGACCGATTGTCAAGCCTTATGTCCCCGCATCTTTTAACCGATCGGATCTCTTTAAATTCTCCATTAAAATCAAAGGATTGCGTTATTGGCGTTCATTTGTGCTTATTAGCGGTTAGTAATAGGGGTTCAAAATCTTGACGGTTTCCGGTTTCTTCATTATTCGACATTCGGAGTTCGATATTCGCTTTTTCTTAAACTCCTGACTTGTCGGGCAAACGTACGCACCCCCTTTACCCGCCATTTTATCCGTCGGAGGCTTTACAGAAGCGGAAAGCCTTGCGAAGGCGAAAATAATATTCGCCCGGCAGATTGCTTTTTACTTTTCCTCCTCTCAAGGAAAAGTAAAAAAATAAAATAATCTCTGTGCCCTCTGCGCCTCTGTGGTGAAATCAATTCTTAGGCTTTGATTTCGGTTAAAGACATATCACGCCTTGTCATAATGACTAAACTGCATGGTGAACGTCCCCCGTCCCTGGGACACGGAGCGCAAAGCCGTGGAGTAGCCGAACATCTTGGAAAGGGG
>RPPU01000458.1 GCA_003819975.1 Desulfobacteraceae bacterium | reverse complement strand
TGGCGTCCGGAAGTGACGACAAGACCATCAAGTTGTGGGATGTCGGGGAGCAGAAGTTGCTGCGGACTCTAAAGGGTCATGAATGGTTGGTCAATTCCGTCGCCTTCAGCAATGACGGGCGCATGCTGGCCTCGGCAAGCGAAGATAAAACCGTCAAATTATGGGAAACGGCCAACGGAAACTTGCTTAAGACATTAAAAAAATATAGCCGGGGCGTGTTCTGCGTGGCCTTCAGTCCGGACAATCAATGGATTGCCTCGGGCGGCTATAACAACGAACTTATGCTTTGGGATGTTGCCGCGGGAAAGCATCTGGATTCGCTGAGCGGACATAAAGGCAATGTATCGGCCGTGGCTTTCAGCCGCGACGGGAAAACACTTGTTTCAGCCGGTCAGGACAAGCTGATTAAAATCTGGGACCCGGCAACGCGGAAGTGCCTGAAAACGATCGCGGGATCCATTTTGTTTTATACGGTCGCTCTGAGTCCGGATGCCAAGAGCCTGGCCGCGGCCGGTTATAATCAAAATGCTCTATTGTGGGACCCGGTTGACGGAAAAACAAGCATCACCCTCGAAGCTCACAATGGGGTTATCCATTCGATAGCTTTCAGCCCCAAGGGGGTTATGCTCGCTACGGCCGGTTCGGACCGTACCGTGCGGTTGTGGGACGCCCTCACCGGCTATGCCGCCCAAACCCTGGAAGGCCACCAAGATGAAGTTTTGTCCGTGTGTTTCAGCCCTGACGGCCGATGGCTCGCCTCGGGAAGCGCCGACCGGACCGTGCGGCTGTGGAACGGACCGGAAGCCAAACAGGTCGCGGTTCTGTTCGATCCGGCGGCAACGGATGCGAACCAGAAGGCGGTTTCTTTTCATTATACCAACGAATACGGGCAGGTGCTCACGCAAACCCAGCCTTGCGGCACGCCGATCCCGGCCGGAGCGGTTTGTACCTGTAATTGCGTGCCGGGCGTTTATGCGGCTCCGGTGTCCGCACCGCCCACGACCCTAACCGTGCCGGCCGGCCAAATCTGCACCTGCAACAAAATCTGCACTTGCATTCCGATTGTTTGAGCAGAGGAGTAAAAAAATGTCTTTAAAACTCGTCTTGCGGAAGACAGTGTTGCCGGGATTATTTTTAATATGGTTTTGTGCTACGGTGTGCGGGCAAACGCCGGTTGAACAAGCTTTAAGCCTCAACCAAAGCGGGTTGGTGTGGCAAAAAAAAGGGGAGTTCGACAAGGCGCTCGCCGATTTCACCCAGGCCATCGCCCTGGATCCTCAAAATCCGGAGTTTCCTTTTAACCGCGCCTACACTTATTTCAAACAGAAGAAGTATGATCTCGCCCTCGCGGATTATTCCCGTACCATTGCACTGAATCCGGCCGACGCCAAGGCTTTTCGCTGGCGGGGGATCGTTTGGAGTTGGAAAGACGATTATGACCGGGCTATGATCGATTTAAACAAGGCGATCGAACTCGATTCCAACCTTGCCGAAGCCTACAAAGATCGTGCCATCCTTTGGAAAAACCGCAACGAATACGACAAAGCCATCGCCGATTACAGCCGCAGCCTGGAGATCAATCCGAAAGACGCGGAAGCCTGGACTAAACGCGGTTCCCTGTGGTATGAGAAAAATCAAGACGATCAAGTGATCGTTGATTGCACCCGGGCGATCGAGCTGGACCCGAAAGGCGCCCAGGCTTATTATTACCGCGGACTGTCGTGGAAAGCCAAGCAGCAGTACGACAAAGCTATTGCCGATTACAATACGGCGGTCAAGCTCGATCCCCGCAATGCCCTTTATCATTATTATCGGGGCATTGCGCTGACCTGGAAAGACGAATATCGCAAGGCGATCGACGATTATTCGGCTGCCATCGCGCTCGATCCTTTTTATGCCCATGCCTATGCGAAACGCGCCGGCGCCTGGGATGTCCTGGAAGACTATTCGAAGGCGATCGTCGATTATACTTGGGCCATGGAATTCGGCTTGCGGGATGCCGATATCCATCACAACCGCGGCCAGGCTTATGCCGGCAAACGCGATTGGCGCCGGGCGATCCGGGATTATGACCGGTCTGTCGAATTGAATCCGAAATTGACCGAGGTCTATAACCGTCGCGGCGCGGCCTGGAGTTGGGTGGATGATTATGACAAGGCTATCGCCGATTATACGCGGGCCATTGAGCTGGATCCGAAATTCGTTCTGGCTTATAAAAACCGGGGACTGGCGCGGCATGTTAAGAAAGATTACGATCAAGCCATCGCGGATTACAACCGGGCGATCGAGATGAATGCGGAATATGCCGAAGCTTATAAAGCCAGAGGCGAATGCTATGAAAAAAAAGGCGATCTGCAGAAAGCCTATGATGATACGCTAAAGGCCCTGGAATTGGACCCCAAGAACAGTTCGGTTCAAGATACTTTGCTGCGATTGAAAAAAGCATTGAAGGATAAATGAATCCGTCCCAAAAAAAACCGGGACGGATTCATCCTAAAATCCGCTTTGAGCGGATTTTATTAAAACAGTTGGATTAGGCTCAATGATGGCATTTGGAATGGTAGCCGCAGCCTTTACAAGAATGTGATGTTTTGCACATTCTTTAGGCTGCGTTTTGCAGGATCATCCCGCGAAACGAAGATCGGCGGCCAACTGTCGACACCCTTATGTTGTTGTGAGGATAAAGCACGTAGCAATCTGAAATTTATCGGCGCCTAATGGTTGGCAGGTGAAATTTACGTATTTAGAAACAGGGAGCAGAGACAGATATGGCTGGTAAAAAAAAGATCCTTTATCTCGTGGACGGGACATCTTATATCCATCGGGCCTATCATGCCATCCGCAACCTGGCCAATTCCAAGGGCCTACCGACCAATGCCATTTACGGTTTTACCAAGATGGTTTTGAAGCTGATTGCGGAAAAAGAGCCCGAATACCTTGTGATTGTTTTTGATTCCAAAGGGCCGACGTTCCGGCATAAGCTATATGCGGAATACAAAGCCAATCGTCCCCCCATGCCTGAAGATTTGGTTGCCCAACTGCCTTACATTAAATTGATCGTCGGCGGTTTGAACCTACCGACCATTGAGAAGCAAGGGTTTGAGGCGGACGATCTGATCGGCACCTTGGCGCTCCGGAGCGAAAAGCAGGGATTTGAGGTGGTGATCGTCTCGGGCGACAAGGACTTTCGTCAATTGATCTCCTCGCATACCTCGCAGTGGGATACCATGAAAGATAAATTCACCGATTACGCCGCCATTGAAGAGGAGTATGGACTCAAGCCCGAGCAGTTTATCGATGTCATGGGTCTTTCAGGCGATACTTCGGACAATATTCCGGGTGTAGCCGGAGTGGGCGAGAAGACGGCTATTGAACTGATCAAGCAGTTCGGGTCGCTGGAGGCCGTGTTCCGGAAAGTGGAGGAGATCGAACGCAAAAAACTGAAAGAGAACCTGCTGAACTCCCGGGAAGCGGCGCTGTTGAGCAAGAAGCTGGTCACGATCGATTGCGAGGCGCCGATTGCGGAAGATCTCGCGGATTTAAAGATCGGCAAACCGGACAGTCAAAAACTTTCCGCTTTATTCCAGGAGCTGGAGTTCCGCGCGCTTTGGGAACAATTTACGACCCGCCAAGTTGTGAGCCATGACGATTATCATCTCCTGTTCTCCAAGGATGAGCTTGAAACATTGATCCGGAAAATCAAAGACAGCAAGATGGTTTCAGTCGATACGGAAACCACCAGTGAAGATCCCCTCAAGGCCGAATTGGCCGGGATTTCTTTCAGCCTGGAACCGCACCAGGCTTATTACTTGCCATTGGGACATCGCTACTTGGGCGCGCCGGTTCAGTTGGACAGGGTGGCGGCTCTGGATATGCTGAAACCCATGTTGGAAGACGAGCATGTCAAAAAAGTCGGACAGAACATCAAATATGATGCCCTGGTTTTCCGCAATTATCAAATCGAGCTGCAGGGGCTCGATTTCGACACCATGATCGCCTCTTATGTCATCAATCCGGGACTGCGTCAGCATAATTTGGATTATTTGGCGCAACATTACCTGCATCATAAAATGATCCCTTTTGAAGAGATGGTGGGCAAGGGGAAAAATCAACGCACGTTTGACCAAGCGGATGTGGAGCTGGCCAAGGTTTATTCCTGCGAGGATGCGGACATGACCTTGCAGTTGCGGGTTATTTTGGAAGAACAACTGAAAAAGGATCTTA
>RPPU01000457.1 GCA_003819975.1 Desulfobacteraceae bacterium | reverse complement strand
CATTACCTGCCATAGGCGTTGGAAAGAATTTTGATGAAAAGATCCTTAAATCAGAGGAAGTAAGTAGCATGTGGATCATTAATATTTTTGAAACTTTTTTCAGAATCATGTTTCATCTGATCAGACAGCTGTTTCATAAAATAAAAATAGCCTTGTTGCATCTCCAATTCATTCGCGAATTTCGTTTATTTAAAGAAAAAAATGAATCGGATCGCTTTCCGATTGAGTGGCTTGACCGCGACCCTTGTCTGGACGACAAAATTCCCTCTCAGGACTTTGACCGGCATCATCTGCTGCATACGGCTTGGGCGGCCCGCATCCTGGCCAATTTAAAACCGACGGAACATGTGGACATTTCCTCTTTTCTCTATTTCAGCACTCTGGTTTCCGCCTTTATCCCGATCCGTTATTATGATCTCCATCCTCCCAGGTTTGCGTTGAACGGTTTGAAAATTGAAAAGGCCGATTTGATTGATTTGCCTTTTGCAAACAGTTCCATTCGGTCCCTCTCCTGCATGCATGTATTGGAACATATCGGTTTGGGCCGATACAACGATCCCATTGATCCCCAGGCCGATCTCAAAGCCATTGTGGAACTTAAGCGGGTGTTGACACCCGGTGGGTATTTACTTCTGGTCGTACCGATCGGCAGTCCGAAAGTGATGTTTAACGCCCGTCGGGTTTACGGGTATCAACAAATCGTCAGTTACTTTTATCCTTTTCAATTGGTCCAATTTTCTTTGATTCCGGACGATCCGAGAATGGGTGATTTTCTGGAAGGAGCCTCCAAGGAATTCATGAATACCCAAAAAAACGCCTGCGGGTGTTTCTTATTCAAAAAACTTCCCTGAATCCGGCTGAAAAACGTATTGTAAAAAAAACCGGTGTCCTCCACGGTAAATTTGTTCTCCACGTAAGTACCTGATTTTACATGAGGGGCAGAAAATTGAAATCTCGGTATTTTAAATCTTTTGTGGTAGAATAAATTTACCGTGCCGGTGCCCTCTTGACACAGGGCTTAAAAAAAATAACAATGAAACGATCTATCGTTTGATGGAAATCCGGTAAAATCGTTATCCGGAAAACCCTATGAAGCGAGAGTGGCGGAATTGGCAGACGCGCTGGACTTAGGATCCAGTGGTTTTTACCGTAGGGGTTCAAATCCCCTCTCTCGCACCACTCATGTTTTTTTGATCCTGAAAAACGTAGAATCGAAAAAACATGTAGCTGAAAGAAGGTTATTCGTGATCAAAAAACAGATCCATTTTGCATTGACGCTTTTATTATGGTCTTTCCTTTTATTACCGATCGTTTCAAATCCCACTGATGCCCAGACTCCAGGGGATGATATCACCCGGCTGCAACAGAAAATTATCGAACTCGAGCTCAAGGTTAAAAATTTAGAAACCCTGCTGAATGAATCCATTTTGATCCCCAAAAGCGATACATTAGGCTGGTATAATAAAAAGAATTGGCGCAAGCTTACGGTTGGAATGACCCAAAAACAGGTTAACGAGATCCTGGGTGAGCCTATAAAAATTATTCAAGGCAAAAAAATCCTCTGGTATTATCCGAACATCTATGGCGGCATCGTCACCTTTAACGATAACGGTAGTCTGGTCAATTGGAATGAACCCTAATTCAGGCCAGTCACGCAAAACAAACTCAGTGCCAAACCAATTCAATCTCAACACCGCTGTCTTATTTTAAGCTCTATTCATCAGGTTTAAGATTATAAAGGCCGAATTCCGGTTGCTCTTTACCGATACCCTTTACCTATTAATGAAACACAACACGCCTTGATGAATAAATACTTGAAATTCCAATGAATATCATTTAAGATGAACTCATTCAATCGAGTTCAAAACATGCAAACAAGTATAGAGCCCACCATAACCATCATCAAACCCAAACCGGGTTGGGTACCGATCCATTTTAGCGAACTCTGGTCCTATCGCGAACTTCTGTACTTTCTGGTCGTTCGGGACCTGAAAGTCAGATATAAACAGACCGTTTTAGGAGGATTATGGGCCATTATTCAGCCCCTTTTCACCATGTTGGTCTTTACGTTTTTTTTCGGAAAACTGGCGAAAATCCCTTCCGATGGAATTCCCTACCCCATTTTTGTCTATGCCGGTTTATTGCCCTGGACTTATTTCTCCAATGCCCTTTCTAATTCCGGCAACAGCCTGGTAGGCAATGCAAATCTGATCGCTAAAGTCTATTTTCCGCGGCTGCTTATTCCGGGTTCGGCGGTTTTGAGCGCGCTAATGGATTTTGCGGTCAGTTTTCTGGTTTTGGCTGGTTTGCTGATCTACTATCGGATTGCTCCGGGTCCTGAAATGGCCCTTGTTCCCGTTCTGATTTTGTTGACGGTTTTCTGTGCCTTAGGAGTCGGCCTTTGGCTTTCGGCGCTGAACGCCCAATACCGCGATATTCGCTATGCCATTCCTTTTTTAATTCAGATCTGGTTGTTTGTTTCGCCTGTGATTTACCCGATTAGCCTGGTTGCGCCAAAATGGCAGTGGCTGTTGGCGCTCAATCCCATGGGCGGCATCATTACCGCGTTTCGGGCCGCGCTTCTGGGACATCAACCGATTGACTGGTTTTTGCTTCATATCTCGGCCTTAACGACTCTCTTTTTTTTAGGGAGCGGCCTTTTCTATTTCAGAAGAACGGAAAAAACATTCGCCGATATTATCTGACAAGGTGCGGCTGGCGTCATGAGTGAACTTGCTTTAAAAGTAGAAAATCTTTCCAAATGCTACCGACTCGGAGAACGCGAACCGTACCGGACTTTGCGGGAATCGCTGGCGCGCATGTTCAGCGCCCCTTTTGCTTCCCGGCCAAACAGCTCGCAAGCACCTGCCGCCGATACGGTCTGGGCCTTGCGGGAAGTCTCCTTCGAGGTACACCAAGGAGAAGTCATCGGTATTATCGGCCGCAACGGCGCCGGCAAAAGCACTTTGCTCAAAATCCTCGCCAAAATAACCGAACCGACTTCAGGCCGGGCGGAAATCCGCGGCCGCATCGGCTCCCTTTTGGAGATCGGTACCGGCTTTCATCCCGAATTAACCGGCCGCGAAAATATTTTTCTCTACGGCGCCATACTCGGCATGTCCCGCGCGGAAATCAGGCGCAAATTCGATGAGATCGTCGCTTTTGCCGAACTCGAAAAATTCATGGATACGCCGGTTAAGCGCTATTCCAGCGGCATGTACATGCGTTTGGCCTTTGCCGTGGCCGCCCATCTCGAAACCGAAATTTTACTGATCGACGAGGTCCTGGCGGTCGGCGACGGCCAATTTCAAAAAAAATGTCTCGCTAAGATGGGCGATGTCGTTCAGGCAGGGCGAACCATTTTGTTTGTAAGTCATAATATGCAGGCCATCCAATCTTTATGCAAATCCGCACTACATCTAAACGCCGGAACCATTACCGCTATGGGAGACTCGCGCTCGATCGTATCCGGTTATTTGGCCTCGTTAAGCAGCATGCGCAGCGAAAAAACTTGGCCCCCACAATCCGCTCCGGGAAATGATGAAATCCGATTACTACAGATCCGGGTCTTGGATGAAAACGGCCGAGACTGCAATATTTGCCCAAGCAGTAAAGATTTTTACGTTGAAATACGGTTTTTGGCAAACACCATCTATCCGGCGCTCTGCGTCGGGTTCGATCTGGTAACCGCCGAAGGAACGGTTGTTGCGCGGAGTTATCAAACGGATCCGGCGCCCGAAGAATGGCCGCAGACCCAAATCGGGGAAAATCGTTGGCAATGTCGCGTTCCGAAAGGGTTGCTCAATGCCGGCCTTTATTACTTATCGCCGAAAATCGGCATGCATAATTTGTATTGGATTGTGGATTTGGATGCGATACTTCAATTCGAAATCATTTTGGATCATGGGGTCTCTCCTTTCTGGAACGTATTAAATGAAAAAAACAGACCGGGCGTTATTGCCCCTATTTTTAACTGGAAAGAAGTCCGGTAGTCCTGATATGAAAATCTTAAAACGTATTTTAAAATCAATTCGTGACGGCAGTTGGACGGTTAAGACGATTAACCGCTTTTCCCGGCATAAATATATCTTGGATCTATCTGCGCCTGTTGATGAATTTCTTGCCGAACATTATCCCGGCATGGAATGGAAGTTTTTATCCAAGACCGCAAAACAGCTTTGGATCGCTTTATTTCCGGTCTTTTCCAGGATCGATATTAAAAATATAGTATATGTCGGCGCCCAT
>RPPU01000456.1 GCA_003819975.1 Desulfobacteraceae bacterium | reverse complement strand
CTATAATAACTCCGGGTGATGCGTAAGGATAGAAGTAAAGATAAAAGAAGAAAGATCTGCTCGGAAATATCCATTTGTCGGGGTTTATTTTCTGTCAAACCGAAAAATGGACTAAACTGTTACCACGGTAGCCGCTTATTTGGCTTCTCTTTTTTGGATCTCTTCGCGTAGCCGTATGATTCTCAAGTCAAGGTGAGCGCACAGCAGGTCGTAGACCGGCTCACCCGATTCGTGATTGAAGAGTTCAAAACCTCCCGCAATGTCACAGACTTCCTGGGCGAACGCGTCCAACGTCTCCCCATGCAACTCGTGGAATGACGTGATCTGGAACTCGGTCATTCCCTCGAAGTCGCCGCGCAGACGTTCCCAGGTTACGTCGTGTCTGCGCATGCATTGCTGGACCTTCTCCAGGCTTTCGGAAACCTTGAGCGCACCGAACAACCGGAGTGCGTGGATAGTAGCTCCCAAGTGGGCTCCCGTGTTGTTTTCGAGGAACCCGATCATCCCCTGCATCTGCACTTCCGTGTCACAGTCTATGAGCAAGACGATGAGATGAAGTGGGTTCTCAAGATCGGGGTAGTCCGGTTCGTGTCGCACTACCGAAAGAGGGCCACTGTAAATCTTGATACTCAGATCTTGGATGATCTCGTCTGCTGTCATTCGGTTGCCCAACAACTAATTATATAGTTTTATGGATATCATTCAAAAAGTGAAATAAATTCTATTAAAATGTTCATTTTTGTCAATTATGGATCCCGGGGGACATCCGATTGAAAACGACGTATTGGTTTGAAAACAGATCGAATCTTTTTTCTCGATTTTGATTTCAAATGCAATCCTGACGGCTCATTCAGGTTTATTCATAAATCGCTTGCAGCGATCAATAATTTTATAGATTGGGAAATTTGAAAAGCGGTGTAAATTAAACTAAATACAACCAAAAAGGTCAACCTTTTTTTGTAATATAAGATCCGCAGGCTGATAGACTGTAGCCGTTTAGGCTGTAGGTTAAAGATTGTAAATTGCAGATTCAAGATTCGTAAGAATGAGAAAAAATAGCGAATTATCTTGTAACTATCTGATATTTTAAGATTTATCTATCGCGCTGTTTGCAAGGCATATATGGCTTCACAGGGGAGGGGGAAAAAGCGGGAAATTGAGGGCGGTTTGAACGATCTCAACTGGTCAAAATAAAAAACAAAGCAGAAGGCGATTGAAGAGTTATTGTTGATCGCCTTCTGCTTTTAAAGGCTGATAATCCTTATTTGAAATTAAACAAACACTACTTTTCCGTCCCGGATATCCACTTTGACTTTGTCACCTTCTTTGACCGAGCCTTCCAGGATCTTCATGGCGAGGGGGTCCTGGATCATTTGCTGGATGGTGCGTTTAAGGGGCCGGGCGCCGTAGACCGGGTCGAAGCCGGTGTTGGCCAGGAATTCGCGCGCTTTGGGCGAAAGTTCGATCGTGATCTTGGCGTCCTGCAGGCGCTTGCTCAGGATGGCCATCTGGATATCCACGATTTTCTTGATTTCCTCCACACCCAGGGCATTGAAGATGATGATCTCGTCAATGCGGTTCAGGAATTCGGGCCGGAAAGTTTGCCGCAAGGCGTCCATAACCTGTTTTTTCATCTGGCTGTTTTCCTTGCCCTGATTTTCCTGGATCCATTGGCTGCCCACGTTCGAGGTCATGATCAGGACCGTGTTCTTGAAATCCACGGTGCGGCCTTTGCCGTCGGTCATGCGGCCGTCGTCCAAAATCTGCAACAAAGCATTGAACACATCGGGATGGGCTTTTTCGATTTCGTCAAAAAGCACCACGGAATAGGGGTGCCGGCGGACCGCTTCGGTCAGGTAGCCGCCTTCTTCATAACCTACATAACCGGGCGGCGCGCCGATCAACCGGGCCACGGAGTGGCGTTCCTGGTATTCGGACATATCGACGCGGATCATGTACTGCTCGTCGTCAAAGAGAAATTGGGCCAGGGCGCGGGCCAGTTCGGTCTTGCCCACGCCGGTCGGGCCCAGAAAAATAAATGATCCGATGGGCCGGTTGGGGTCCTGCAAGCCGGAACGGGCGCGGCGCACGGCATTGGCCACGGCCAGAATACCCGGTTTTTGACCGATCACGCGTTGTTCCAGGCGCTCTTCCATTTTGATCAGTTTTTCCTTTTCGCCTTCCATGAGGCGCGAGACCGGGATGTTGGTCCATTTGGCCACGACCTCGGCAATGTCCTCGCTGTCGACTTCTTCTTTGAGCATTTTGCGGTCTTTTTGGAGTTCTTCCAACCGTTTGTTCTCCTCGGTCAGTTTTTTCTCCAGTTCGATCAAACGGCCGTATTTCAATTCCGCGGCGCGTGAGAGGTCGCCCTGGCGTTCCGCGACCTGAGCCTCGGTCTTGGTGGTTTCCAAGCGTTCCTTGATTTCGCGGATCTTGGAAATGGCTTGTTTTTCTTTTTGCCAGTGACCGGCCATATCCTTTTTCTGAGCATGGAGCTCGGTCAATTCTTTTTCGATTTTTTCGAGGCGTTCCTTGGAGGCGCGGTCCCGTTCTTTTTTCAAGGCTTCGCGCTCGATCTCCAATTGGGTCATTTTGCGCTGGATATCGTCGATTTCGGCCGGCATGCTGTCGATCTCGATACGGAGGCGTGAGGTGGCTTCATCGATCAGATCAATGGCTTTATCGGGCAAAAAACGGTCCGTGATATAACGGTGCGACAACGTGGCGGCCGCCACCAAAGCCGAGTCCTTGATGCGCACGCCGTGATGAACTTCGTACTTCTCCTTGAGTCCGCGCAGGATGGAAATGGTGTCTTCCACATTCGGTTCTTCCACCATGATCGGTTGGAAGCGGCGTTCCAGAGCCGCGTCCTTTTCAATATGCTTGCGGTATTCCTTGATGGTGGTGGCGCCCACGCAGCGTAATTCGCCGCGAGCCAGAGCCGGTTTAAGCATATTGGAAGCATCCACCGCGCCCTCGGCTGCACCGGCGCCCACCAAAGTATGCATTTCATCGATAAAAAGAATGATCTCGCCTTGGGCATCGGTCACTTCCTTGAGCACGGCTTTGAGCCGGTCTTCAAATTCACCCCGGTATTTGGCGCCGGCAATCAAGGCGCCCATATCCAAGGCCACCACGCGTTTATTCTTAAGGGTTTCAGGGACATCGCCCTGAACAATGCGTTGGGCCAACCCTTCCACAATGGCGGTCTTGCCCACGCCCGGTTCGCCGATCAGAACCGGGTTGTTTTTGGTCCGGCGCGACAGGACCTGGATAATACGGCGGACCTCTTCATCGCGGCCGATAACCGGATCGAGCGTGCCTTTTTCAGCTGCGGCGGTCAGGTCACGACTGTACCGCTTTAAGGCTTGATATTTATCTTCAGGGTTTTGATCGGTGATCCTTTGCCCGCCGCGGATATTTACCAAAGCCTGGAGCACGTTTTCGCGGGTTAGATTGCCCTGAGCCAGAATGCGGGCAGCCTGAGTCTCTTTGGCTTCCAAAATAGCCAAGAGAATGTGTTCCAGGCTGACATATTCATCTTTCATTTGTTCGGCTTCGGTAAAAGCCTTATCCAAAATCCCCTTGGTAGCCGGCGAAATATAGACTTGACCGGCTCCGCTACCGGAAATTTTTGGAATCCGGCCCAAGGCCAGGTCGATTTCTTTGGAAAGTTGGGCTTTATTAACTCCGATTTTACCCAGGATAGGAGGAATAACCCCTTCCTTTTGTTCCAAGATAACCCGAACCAAATGTTCGGGTTCCACTTGCTGATGGCCGAATTGATCGGCCAATTGTTGGGCGCTTTGAACGGTTTCCTGAGCCTTAAGTGTCAATTTATCGAATCGCATATGACAATTCCTCCGTATATATGTTCAACCCTTTTAGAGAGATTGATGCATTTTGACTAAAACTAAGTTCAAAAAACCGGATGTCAATATGACTGGATTAAGGAGTGGATATATGAAAATGAAGGAGAAAACGAGTAGATTATTTTTGGTTTTGGATCGGAAGAGCGAAAAATAGACCTTGTTAGGAGAAGCGTCTGCCTGAGCAAGGGCTTCTGTTAAATTTTAGTGCAGCGCCGCTGAATGGCTGACGCCCATTCCGGGTCTTTGTTCTTTTTCAAAGGCCGGTTTGCATTCCGGGCAGATTTCATCGGTCACATGCGTGGTGGAAAAATAGTGCTTTATGCTGCAACCGTCAAAGAGCCGGCATTCGAGGCATAGATATTTAATGTGGCCCCGT
>RPPU01000455.1 GCA_003819975.1 Desulfobacteraceae bacterium | reverse complement strand
TGGCGCCGTATTGCTTCAGCGATTCATAATCGATTTCCACATCCAGATATTGTTCCGGAATGCAGCCGCCGGCCGGTCCGCCCATTTGGGCGCCCTTGCATTTGCGGCCGCCGATGATGCCGCCGCCGATTTCATACACGATGCGGCGGATGGTGGTGCCCATCGGCACTTCCACCAACCCGGTGCGGTTGACCATGCCGGAGAGCGCGAACACCTTCGTGCCCTTGCTGCCGGCCGTGCCCAGGCAGTTGAAGGCTTCCGCGCCTTCCAGGATGATGAAGGGCACGTTGGCCAGGGTTTCTACGTTGTTGATGACCGTGGGCTTTTCGAACAAGCCGCTGGTGGAGGGATAAGGCGGCCGGATGCGCGGCATGCCGCGTTTGCCTTCGATGCTGTGGATCAAGGCGGTTTCTTCGCCGCACACAAAAGCGCCCGCGCCCTGCTTGATCACGATCTCCAGGTTGAAACCGCTGTCCAGGATGTTATGCCCCAAAAGACCGGCCGCCTTGGCGTCGCGGATGGCGCTCTCGAGGTGCTTGATGGCCAGAGGATATTCGGCCCGGATGTAAACGTAGGCTTTGCCGGCCCCGATGGCATAGGCCGCGACGGCCAAACCTTCGAGCAGGCGGTGCGGATCGCCCTCGATCACGGCCCGGTCCATGAAAGCGCCCGGATCACCCTCGTCCGCGTTGCAGATGAAGTATTTGATGTCCGACTTCATGGCCAGGGCCATTTGCCACTTCTTGCCGGTCGGGAAGCCGCCGCCGCCGCGGCCGCGCAACCCGCTTTTTTCGATGATCGAGCAGACTTCTTCGGGTTTATACTTACTGAGCACGCGCGACAAGGCCTGATAGCCGCGGCGGGCGATGTACTCGTGGATGTTTTCGGGATCGATGATGCCGCAGTTCTCCAGTACGAAGCGGATCTGCGGTTTGAAAAAAGGATGGTCTTTCAGTTCGGGCACGCCTTCCCATTTTCGGTCCGTCTCCGAAACGATCTGGCCCAGCAATTCCTCCTTGGGAATGCTGCCCTTCAGAACTTGGTCAAAGAGGCCGGGGATCTTGTCTTCGGTGACCGAGCTGAAGGAGACCCGCGCGCGGCCCGGCAGCTTGACGTCCACGATCGGCTCCGCAGCGCAGAGGCCGATGCAGCCGGTCTGGATGATCGCGCCCGCAACGCCCTTGGCCTTGCAATAGGCTTCAATGGCTTTCATGGTCTTGCCGGCGCCGGCGCCCAACCCGCAGGTCCCGGCCCCGACGAAAAACAACGGTTCCTGATGATCCGCATGGGTCAAACCCTTGATCGCCAGGGTCCGTTTTTCCTTGCAGGCCTTGTTTTCATGGCATAAAGGCCCCTTCAGCATGCAATCCACATATTGATGACAGGGCTTTTCCACACTGTGCCAGCACTTCTCGCAGCACGCTTCGGTTAATGTCAGGTTACTTTTCATGGCCGCTCCTTAAAGAATTGATGAGTTCTTCCGTTTTTTTCGGCGTCATCCGCGCGTAAAATTCGCCGTTGACGGCGATGACCGGCGACAATCCGCAGCCTCCCAGGCAGGCGACGATTTCCAGGCTGAACAAGGCGTCCCGCGTGGTCTGCCCCGGTTCGATTTTCAGAAGCTTTTGAACCTTGTCCAGCAGGCGCTTCGAACCCTTGACGTGGCAGGCCGTGCCCCGGCAAAGCTGTATATGGTATTTGCCGATCTGCTGGAACCGGAATTGGTTGTAAAAACTGGCGACGCCGTATATTTTGCTGGTCGGAATTCCGAGGCGCTTGTTCACCTCCAAAATGACCTCTTTAGGAAGATAACCGTACAGGGTCTGGATATCCTGAAGCAATGGAATTAAACTGTCCCGCTTCGCTTTTGAGTATTTGGTTTGGATCAATTCAACGGCTTGTTCAATCATTTAAGACCTCCTCTATTTTGCAGACGCGCAAAGTATGCGACTTTTTCAAATGTCAAAGTGATATCCATATTTTCGACAAAAATATTTTCCGGCGTTTTGATGCGTAAAGGGGTGAAATTGACGATGCCCTTGACGCCGGCGCCGATCAGCAGGCCGGCTGCTTCCTGGGCTTGATTGCTCGGCACCGTAATCACTCCCAATTGCACGTTATGCGGGCGCAGGATGGTGTTGACTTCCTTAACGTGATAACACCGGCATCCGGCGATGACCCGGTCCACCTTCTGTTCGTCGCTGTCAAACGCGGCGATGACTCTGAATTTGGGTTGCAGCTTTCCGAAATAACCCAGAATCGCGCGGCCCAGATTACCGATGCCCATCAGGGCCATGGAAATACCGGCTTCAGGTTCCAGGAGCTGGCAGATCTTTTCATGCAGTTCTTTGACCACATACCCTTTTTGAGGATTGCCCGAATAACCCACGAACATGAAGTCTCTGCGGATTTGAACCGCAGAACAACCGGAACGTCCGGCTAATTCCTTGGAAAAAGCACTGGTAACGCCTTGGGACTGCATCTCTTCAAGAATAATGCGATACAGTATTAATCTTTCCAAAGTCTTCTTAGGCGTAACCGGCATAAATATCAATCTCACAATAAAATTTGTTACATAATTCACATTGTGATAATTTTCACATACATTCATGTTATATTAAATAACATAAACTATGTCAAGTATTTTTTAGGGATTATAAAATCAAGATTATTGGCTGGATATAATTAAATATGAAATTAATCATAATAAATTAAATAATTTCAAATTGTTACACAAATAAATCAAAAGCCTTATCCATGCCTTGCCTCGTGATTTTGTTTGACCGCGCTAAACCTCAGTATTCTTATCGGTTTTTTTAAAAAAAATTTAGTTTGAATTAAATTCAACTGGATGAACAATTGCGATAACTCTTCATATGGTTAAACCATTGCAATTGTTTCATCTGGGATCAATTCTATGGATTGTTATAAAGATGATGACAGCGTACGTTCAGCATGCAGATCAATTATTCTTAGGTGTTTAGCGCAACTATATCGACAAAAAGTTGCCGATAGAAAAAGGTGAATAATTAACCCATTACCCTTGTACGGGCTTATTCCGGCAATCCTTGCCGGAATGGATGTTTTTTTGATCCTACGTTTTTCAGGATCAATAAAACATTAAGGTTCTCACCGGTATTGAGCGATGATCCGCTCTAGGGTACCGTCCGCTTTGATTTGACGGATCTGCCTATCGAACTCGGGCAGGATATCCGCATAGGAAGAGTTCTTGCCGATTAAAAGCTGAAAGGGAGTGGAACGCAGCACAACCTGAGTCGCCATCAGTTTGCTTTCCGCTACGCCGGATTGCTTCATTTTCTCGCGCCCCACCAGAGGTTCTTCGATAATGAGATCCGCCTTTTTCCGGGCCAAGGCCTTGAATTCCTCTTTGGTGTAGATCACCTTTACGCCTGCTTTTTCAACATGGGCCTCGACCCAGCCGTTGCCGGGATAAGTAACCACCGTAAACCCGTTGCTCAAGATATCCCGGGCCGTGCGGATTTTTTTAATCTGCTCCAACTTCGGATGATCCGCATAAGTCCAGATCACCCAATCAAAAGGATAAGCTGTATTAATGTGAGTCTCCAGATAACTCAGGCGTTCCGGAGTGGGGGTTGTAAAAAAACCGTCACTCTGTCCCTGTCTGACCCTGGCCTGGCAGGTATCCCAATCGAGCTCTTCATAGTCCACACCCAAACCCATGCGCTTTTTCAGAATTTCTTCGCAAATATCGATGAAAATACCCCGGGCTCGGCCGTTTTCCTTGAAAGTCAGCGGCGGAAAAGGATCGAACACAAACTTGAATAAACGGCTTTTCTTGCTTGCGGCCGGGCGCCGGATGTTTGCTTTGGCCTCGCCGGTTACGCCCGGATTTGCTCCGGCCGCCAAGTTGCTCAATTTCTTTTTGAGTTGGGCGGTGAGGCTGGAGAGCTCTTCCGCCACGGCTGTGGTCTCCTTGGCATTCGCTTTCTGGGAACGGGTCAGCTGGCCGATCTGGTTTAATTTTTCATTAAAGTGTTCAATGCTGCCGGCTTGATGATTGGTCGAAGAAGTGATCTCCGCGATCATCTGAGTGACCTTGCTCACTTCAACCTTGATGTGATTCAGGGACTCCCGGGTCTTGGCCGAAGTCTCTTTACCGGTATGCAAGTCCTGCACGGTCTGCTGCACCAATCCGGACGATTCCTTGGCCGCGCCGGTGCTGCGCGCCGCCAGGTTACGGACCTCTTGGGCCACCACCGCAAAAGCCCGGCCTTGTTGACC